>JBHLNT010000151.1:0-10418 GCA_048941265.1 Promethearchaeota archaeon | reverse complement strand
TAAAAATTTGTTGTTAATTGGGGATTATAATTTATTAATTCATAAAGAGACGGAATTTTCTGCTTAATATTAAAGATCTTCAATAAATCCGGAAAAGATTGAAAAAAGAAATGCAAACTATGCGATTTTATCAATTCTCCTGCTAATAATAGTCTTCTTAAAAGAACTGAACGTTCTGATGGCACAACATCGTAAATAGATTCTATAGTTTTACAACTAACGATGGATTGGGAGGCATGACATAATCCACATATTCTTGATGTGATTTTAGGGATATCAATCAATTTTTTACCGATTAAAATATCTTCAAATCCTCGATAAGCTCTAATTTCAAAATCAACATGTGAAATTTCATCATTTTGATTATTAATATATAAATTCATATTACCATGTCCTTCAACCCGAGAGCATACTTCAACAACTTTTAGCATTACGATCACCAATTAAGTTTTGGTTTTGAAAATCGATAAAAAATTCCTTTATATCTTCTTAATTCCTCTGAAAGCTTTATTAAACTTAGATAATTAATCATATTAGCAAAATAATCTTTTGAAACAGGGCCCATACACCCCTCACAGGGAATTCCCTGTGAAATACATCTTTGTTCACATCCATCTCGGGTAATGGGACCGAAACACAGAATTCCTCGCTTCAAAAAACAATTTGAATTTTCTTCAGGAGTTAAAATCTCATCTTGGGATGGATAATATTTAATTACTTTTGTTTTAAAATCTAAATCTAAGGTTCCATTAAAAGGGCATGTTGCACACAGATTTCTTTCGGATAATTCTATCTCTTTATTTTCGATTAATTTAATTAAGCAATTCCCGAGTAATTTAGATGGGATTGGGCAACCAGGAATTAACCCATCTATCTCTATAAAATTTGAAATCGGTTCTGCATTAATTTTATCTGAAAGGCTTAAGATTCCCCCATAAGCTGCACAAGAACCTAAGGCATAAACTTTTTTTGCGGACTTTCTTATATTTTTAAGAAAATTAATTTCACTTTTTTCCGAAATACATCCCTCTATTAATGCTACATCACAATTCTCAACTTTTCTCGTGTCATTAATAAATGGAAAATATAAAATTTCAGTCCTTTCTAAAAATTGAGGGAAAATATCAAGTGAAATTAATGTAGATATACATCCACTACATCCAGTTAAAGAAATAATTGAAAACTTAAGCTTCAAATTTTACCTCCTCGGCCAATTGATTATAAAATTCATTTATAACTTCTGCAAACTTATTCCCCTCAACAGCATTCATGTGTTTGAGAATAATGCGATTGCCATATTTGGGGCCTAAAATTTCCCTTAATAATTGAATTTTTTTTTCTACTTTTTCTACTCCATCAATATACCTGCATGCATTCCTTCTACATCCAATTATCATGACTCCATCAAAACCAAACTCAATAGCTTTAATAATAAAGTTTGTGTCCACCCTTCCGGTACAAGGGACTCTTATAATAAAGATATTTGGATCATAATGGAGTTTTTTAAATCCAGCATCATCTGCGGCTGCATATCCACAGGATTTACAGCAGAATGCCACTATTTTTGGAGTTCTTTTCGATTTCGATAATATTTCAATCGTTTTAAGTATTTTCTCAGAAGTGTCAACATTCATTTCAATCGCATTAGTAGGACAAACACTCACACAAGTACCACACCCTTTGCATTTAAATTTATCAACATTTATTCTTTCATTTCCTATAACAATTGCGTTATAAGGGCAAGATTGCATGCATAAGCCACATAAACCGCATTTATCCTCATTAATTTCAATTCCGGTAAATTCTGCTATTAAATATTCTTGAGAAAGTAAAGATATCACTTTTAATGCCACATTGTTTGCAGTAGAAACCGTTTTATGATAATCAAGAGGACCCAAAATAGTTCCAATGCCATAAATCCCAGATCCTAATGTTTCTTCGCTCATGAATCCATCATCGTTTAAGGAAAAATCCATTATTGTACGTAGATTTTTTAAATCAGTATTTGGAATAAGATCTATATTTAGGATTATCATATCACTAGGATATTCTTGTGAATCTGCAATGACATATTTTTTGTTGTTTTTTCCAATAATTTTTAATTTTTGCGCGTAATGAAATCTTTTATCCATAGGTGTCAGGAAAAAAGCTTTATCTTTTTTGAATTTGTTTAAATCATAAAAGACATTAATTTCACATTGAGGCAACCTCCCTGTAATACTATCTATATATTTTAATACAATGGCATCTTTAAATTTCGAATGAAAATCAGAATTACCTGCACACTGAACTATTGAAATTGATTTTGGTGGTTCTCTATCAGAAAGTTTTACCAAATTTCCTTCGGTAATGCCATCTGAAGATAAAATTCGCTCAAATTCAGCAGAAGTAATAATATCATCTTGCGGATTATAACCAAATTCTTCTAAATTAGAGGTAAGATCAGCACCAATAGCGATAACTTTTGTCCCAACTTTAATTTTTATATTTTCTGGAACTTGATTCAGATCTATAGCTTTATTCACACAAGCCCTTTCACATATCCTACAATTAAGGCAATTTTTAATATCACTTTCATCAATTAAAGGCACATATGGAAAAGAATGTATAAAAGGAATGTATATAATTTTTCTATTCTTTAAACCAAACTCATACTGATCGGATTTTTCTATATTGCATACTTCAAGGCACTGTTTGCAGCCAGTACATTTTCGTTCGTCTATAAATCTCGGTTTTTTTACTAAATCAAGTGTGAAGTTCCCAACTTCTCCAGATACATTTTCTATTTCTGTATTAGTAAAAACTTTAATATTCTTTTCTTTAACAATCTCTGCTATTAATTCTGATATGAAACAAATAGAACAATCTCCCATTTTATAAATTCGATTCCACCTAGCTACTTTACCGCCCAAAGTAGGAGATTTCTCAATTAGAAATACTTTTATCCCTGCTCTAGCTAAATTTAAAGCTAAAGTCATACCAGCAATGCCTCCTCCAAGAACAGCACAGCTTTTCTCTATCTCAACACGTTTAATTTTCACTTCTTTTTGAAGAATTACGCGCGCAATAGCAGCCTCAATTAATAATTTTGCTTTATCTAAGATAAGGTAAGGATCTATTTGCTTAGGATCAGCGTTATAATAATGCACCCAAGCACATTGTTCTCTAATATTAGCGATTTCAATATTAGCACGATCAATTACATCTTGAAAAATTCTTTCAAAGAGAATCTGATGGGTTTTTGGAGAGCATGCTGCTATAACGATTTTATTTAAAAAATTCTCTTTGACCCATTTTGAAATCTTGTCAAAATTCTTTGTTTGGCATAAATTATCAAATACTCTAACGGAAACTACATTCTTTAATTTAGTTAGATAATTTTCAAGAAGATCGATGTTAATCGCTTTTGATATTTCTGTATTACAGTTACATACAATAACACCAACACGACTTATCTCACTCCCCTTAGATTCTAAATATTCATTAATATCCTCTCCCTCTAAAATTCTCTTATTAATCCTAATGATTTTTAAGATCCGTTTTCCATCTTCCGTAAGAAAATATGATTTTTGATCCTTGTTAACTAAACTACCAACTTTTTTTAGGTGGAAATTTAATTGTCCCGTTGTTTCAAGACCCAACTTTTCCATCAAATCTGTATATGGAATATACCCTTCTTTTTCCAGGAGCAAAAGGATTTTTCTTCTAAAAGGATGAGATAAGATTGAATATATATCCAACATAACATCATCTCCACCATATTTTTAAATTTTTAATATTTAGGATCTTGATAATAAATATGACTAATTTAACAATTTTTCTTTTCGACATGACAATAATTGTTGTCGAGATTTATAAATATTTCTATCAAGAATAAAAATTGTTTGATCAACTTTCGAAAATCCATCTTCGAAAGTCATTAATATTTCACATAACTCAAGGATATTATTTCTAATATGATTTAAAAAAGGTTAGTTTTATCAAATATTTTGACAAAAAAAGTTTTCATGTCATGAATGACAATTTTAACCAATATCCTTAAGACATGTTTAAAGCTATGCAAAATCTTGATAATTTATTTTGTTAAAATATCGATTTGACAAAAATATTTGTCAAAAAGACTAAAATTTTTCTTATCAAATTCTTTATAATCCGACTATTTGAATATAATCTTAGGATACTAATAAAAAAAAATTGTAAAAATTACTAAAAAAAGAGGTGTTTGTAAATGGAAGTGACTGAAGTTAAGATGGAGTTTATGAATAAAGAAGAAAAAATGACTGATGAAGATTTTTGGGTTGAATATGCAACCGCCTATTTTGAATATGAACGATCAGAAAAGATGGAAAGATTAAGAGGATTTGAAAAAGCATATAACGAGATAACTGATAAAGAATCATTCAACGCTCAATATCTTGAAGTGCTAATAGACAACCTGAGATCTGAGGTTTAAAATTTATTTTAATTTTTTATTATAATTAAAAAATTCAAGATTAAAAAAGAGTTGATGAAAAAATGGAAGTTTTAGAAATTAAACCAATAAAAAATAAAAAAGTCACAGCTTTTATATTCGCGAAGGAAAATAGTAAGAGTCTTCAAAGTACTGATCCAGATTTATTAAAAAATTTTCTAAGTAATAACAAAATTAATTTTGTTACGGTTGACTTTGATATAGATCTTAAAGATTTCAGCAGGACCCCGTTTGCTAAGGCATTAGATAAATTGGGAATTAAATATTATCAAGTAGATATTCCGGAATATGCAATGGGGTATCTTTATGAGGAAATTATGGAAAAGGAGGAGTTGCTCACAGGTTTAACTGAAGAATATGTAAATTTGGAAGATAGGGATTCATATAAGGGTCAAAGTCTAAAAAATTGGATAGATTTGATAAATATTGAAATTCAAGAAAAAGAAAATCATCTTACTCTTAAGATTAGACCTATGTGGATCGTGAAAAAGATGTTGGATCTCGCGAAAAATTTTCAAGAAGATGATGTCAATTTTGTTCATTTTGTTCAAACAGATATATGTGAAGATATCTGTTCACAAGTTGTTGAGTATTTAAGAGAATATAATGTTAAAGTTATTCAATATAATAAAAAACATACAATTAAAAATATAATATTTTAAAATAAAAAAAGGAGGGATAATAAAAATGCCTGAAGTTTTAGAATTAGAGCCTTTAAAGAAACAGCATTTGAAATTAATAATGGTTGAAAGTGAATTTCCAGTTGAATGGTGGTTTGAAGCTCCAAAGAAAGCTAAAGAAGACCTTATCTGGAATTTACACCTAATTTCCAAGGAATATCTGGGCCTAATTGAAGATTTAATAGAGAAATATCACCCTGATTTCGCTATGGAAGAGAAAGGTATGAGAGATGATACGCTTAACCCTAATGATCCATTGATAAAATTATTTAAAGAAAAAAATATTCCATTCAAACTTGGGGATATTTCGGAAAATGCGAGCGATTATTTGTCAGTTGCCTTAGATGACCATAGAGAAAGTATAAAAAAGCTCGAGATAAGGATCAGAGAAATGATAGAAAAAAAAGGCGGAGTTCCTGAAAATGATGAATTTTTCCAGCAATTAATTTTATGGAAAGAATATTTACATCGAGATTATGAAGAGCAGGAAGATGAAGTAAGACATAAAGTACGTGAAGCATGGATGATGATGAATATACTAAATCTTGCAAGGGATGTCAACGGTAAAAAATTAAAAGGACTATTTATCTGTGATCTTAGACATTTTAATGGCCTTGATAAATTAGCAAATGAATTAGGTGTAGAAACTGAACAGATAAAAATCAAGAGAACTATTAAAGAAGTGGAGAAGGAACAAGAAGATGAGATTGAAATTGAAATTCCTGAGAAATAAAAAGGATTTTTTTTATTAAAATTTAAATAATTTAAAAAAAAGTTATTGGAGTTGATAAAATATGCAAAGAAGTGAAGTAGAAAAAATATTAGGAAGAAAAACCATAATAGAATTAACACCAATTAAAATAAAAAAGGTAGAGAAGTCAGATAAAATATGTTATTTCTTTGATACAGATGATAATGCTTCACCTTTCGATATAAATATGGCCTATGATGCGGGTTTTGATATTGTAGTGCCTATTAGTAAAATGACAGCAGATCAAGTTCCTAAGCTAGTTCAAGATGCTATTTTTTCTCGGAAACCGGGTGCTGCTACTACATTTTTCATAGGAGGGTCCAATGTAAAAGAGGGTGAAAGTATTGCTAAAAAGGTGATAAACTCATTAGTTACCCCTTTTGAATGCCCTGTGATTATAGATCCTCGTGGATCTCATACAACAGCATCCGCTGTGGTTGCAATGACCATGCATATTGCCGATAAAAAGCATGGAATAAAAAATTTGAGAGGAAAAAAAGTAGTGGTATTTGGTGCGGGACCTGTAGGGAGAATTGCAGCAATTTTGGCGGCAAAAATTAATTGCAATACTTTTTTAATTGAAACTTGGGAACAATCAAGCAAAAATTTTATCGAAAACCTCGCAAAAGAATTAACAGAAGAAGCCGGAAAAGAAGCTGGGGAAATTAAGGGAGTTTTTGCTCCAGATCCAGAGGAAAGATTTGAAATTGCTAAAGACGCAGATATAATTTGGTCGTTAGCTGCTGCGGGTGTTGAGATTCTTTCAGAAGATTTAATGCAAAGGCTTAAAGGTAAAAAAATTGTTGTAGATATAAATTTAGTACCACCCTACGGAATAGAGGGTCTAAAACCTAAACATAAAAATGAAGAAATATATCCAGGAATTTTTGGTATTGGCGCTATGGCTCTAGGCCAGCTTAAATCAAATTCTGAGGGACAAATACTTAAAGAAGCCGCAAATTGTAAGGGTTTAAAGGTTTTTGATTATAATTATGCTTTTGAAGTAGCGAAGAAACTGCTTTTTAAAGAATAAAATTAAAAAAAACAATAAATTTTTTTTTTTAATTAGGATCATAGGATTAATTCACAGAATCAATCTAAAATGTATTTTATTTAATTTTAATGAAGAATAAAAGAAAATAAGAGGTGTGATTGAAAAAATGGATGAGAAAGAAAACAGAACTAAAGGAATAATTAATTTAAGGATAAAAGACGCATTTAAGGAAGATGCGGGAAAGGGAATCATTAGATTGGATCCTGACATCATTAATAAATTTGGATTTAAAGTGAATGATGTTTTAGAAATATCTCATCCTAATTCAAATAAGAAAACAGCTGCATTGTTATCTCCTGGAAAAGTAGAAGATAAAGGAACCAAAGTAATAAGGATGGATCCATCAGAGAGAAGAAATATAAGTGCGTCGATTGATGATTATGTAGAAATTCGAAAAATTACCTCTAGTCCTGCAGAAAGTATTACATTCGCCGGACTAGATGAATCATTTCTGATCCGAGATACTCAACAATTAGCAATAAAATTGGAAAAGAGAATAATTACTAAAGGCGACAGTTTAAGTTTTTATGCTATGGGACGAAGAATTGATCTCGTTATCGTGGATTACACTCCTAAAGCTGATGCTGTTAGAATTACCTTAGATACTAAAATAAAGTTAACTGATGAAAAAGTTGAAGATTTTTTATTAAAGGAAAAAGCTAAAGTGAAATACGAAGCAATTGGCGATTTAGAAAAGGAAATGCATAAGATTGCTACGAGAATCTCATATGAAGATATTGGAGGTCTAGAATCAGAAATTCAAAAAATAAGGGAAATGATAGAATTACCCATCAGACATCCGGAATTATTTGAAAAAATTGGAATAAATCCTCCGAAAGGAGTATTACTTCACGGTCCTCCAGGAACAGGAAAGACATTACTAGCTAGAGCAGTTGCTTATGAGACTGATGCTCATTTCATTTCTATAAGTGGTCCAGAAATTATGAGCAAATTTTTCGGTCAAAGTGAAGAAAATTTAAGAAAAATTTTTGAAGAAGCTAAAGAAAAAGCACCATCAATCATCTTTCTTGATGAGTTAGATTCAATTGCTCCTAAACGAGATGAAGGAAAAACTCAAGTTGAATCTCGGATTGTCGCTCAATTACTTTCTTTAATGGATGGTTTAGAAGGAAGAGGAGAAGTAATTATAATTGGGGCTACAAATAAGATTAATAATATTGATATTGCTTTGAGAAGACCGGGCAGATTCGATCGTGAAATCGAAATAAGCGTTCCTGATATAAATGGTCGGTATGAAATTTTATTAATTCACACACGGGGTATGCCTCTTGCTAAAGATGTTAATTTGCAATTGCTTGCTGAAAAAACACATGGATTTGTAGGTGCTGATATTCAAGCACTAGCTAAAGAAGCAGCCATGCTTTCTATTAGGGAGATAATCCCCCTGGTTAATCTTGATGCTCCAATTCCTCAAGAAATTTTGCAGAATTTAAAGATTAAAATGATTCATTTCTTAGATGCATTGACTGGAATAGAACCCTCAGCCCTAAGAGAAGTATTTATAACTAAACCTAGTGAAACTTGGGATGATGTTGGCGGTCTAGAAGATGCAAAACAGCAACTTAGAGAGATCATTGAATGGCCGTTAAAATACTCAAAATTTTATAATTATATGAAATCAAGACCTCCAAATGGAATATTACTATTTGGATTACCTGGAACGGGGAAAACATTAATGGCAAAAGCAGTAGCTCATGAAACTGAAGTAAATTTTATTTCAATAAAAGGACCGGAGTTAATGTCTAAATGGGTGGGTGAAAGCGCTAAAGCTATAAGAGAAATCTTTCGTAAAGCGCGATCAGCAGCACCATGTATTATTTTCTTTGATGAAATAGACGCCATAGCAGCAAAACGAAGTGATAGCTCTAATTCTCGGGTCAATGAACAGGTCGTCGCGCAATTATTAACCGAAATGGATGGTTTGGAAGAATTGAGAAATGTTGTTTTATTAGCCGCAACCAATAGACCTGACTTACTAGATCCTGCTTTACTACGCTCAGGTAGATTTGGTAGACATGTAGAGGTGCCATTGCCAAATAAAAATTCACGTATTCAAATCTTCACGATTCATCTGAAAGGTCGACCGATCGATGAAGATGTTAATACTGAGAAACTTGCAGAAAGACTAGAGGGTTTTGCAGGGGCAGATATAGCGGCGATTTGCGAGGAAGCTACATTATTAGCAATTAGAAAAGGTATTTATGATTATAAAATAGATAAGATGGTTCCTGAATCTTTCAGAGAAGTCAAAATATCAAATAATGAATTTGAAAAGGCTATTGAAAAAATTAAGCAAAGTGCTGAAAGAGCTAAAAAATCGTATACTGAAAGCTTGGAAGAGCCCTCAGAAGAATTATATCGATAAATTTTTAACAAAAAAAGTGTGAAAATTAAAAATTGAATTTTTCTTTTTTTTTTTCTTATATATTTTGGCTATATATTATTAAAAAACTGAACTTTTCTATATTTTTTTGACTGATAAATTATTAGAGTTTTGCCTTAAAATTTCTCTTATATATACTTTCACGAAAGCAAGCTTTTATACATTTTCCACATACTTCATGTTTTAGTCCTAAGTTAATAAGAAATTTTCTGCAGTTTTCTCTGTAATCTTCAAGAAATTCTTTATTTTTTAAAATAGGGCAAACTTCGAGGCATGCGGTGCATTCCCCACATTTGCTCTCTAATTTTAATCCTTGAATCATTGGAATGTTGATAAGAATAGATGTAAATCGTATTGTAGGTCCTTTTTCTTCAGTAATGATTAATTCACTTTTGCCTCGCCAACCAACACCAGCATATTCTGCGACAAGACGATGGGAAATAGTTTTATAATAATAATCTTTCACGTTCTTAATTTGTTCTGAAGGTGTTCCAGTTGTAGGAGTATAAGCTATTCCATTAAACTCGTCTGCAATATTTTTGCTAATTACTTTGAGCATGTCATTTATGTGCTGATATTCATCACTATAAAGATTCCAACGATTTAAATCAATTATATCATTCCTATTGACATTTATACAGTCTATAATATCAGGAGCGTAAAAAATACCTATAGAAATAATAGAGCCAGTATTCATAAAGTCAAGGAATCGTTCTTTAAGTTTATTTTTAACGTTATCTTGCTGTACGGGCATTAAATCATTATAAACGGATGAAAATTTCGCAACTCCGAAAGTCCCTTTGTAATTTACTCTATCTAGGTAATCTAAAAAAAATTGACGAATTTTTATGGTATTTTCCTCTTTTAATTTTTCAATATTATTAAATGTCATCATGAACAGTTATGAAATCAATTTTAATTTAATATTTCAAATATTTCTTTTAAGATTTAAATTAATTAAAGAAATAATGATTCAAAGTATAATGATGTTCCTAATATGGCTTTTATAATATGGAGACAAAAATTTATAATTAAAATTTACACCTTTTCCATATGAC
>JBHLNT010000358.1:0-2633 GCA_048941265.1 Promethearchaeota archaeon | reverse complement strand
GAAATATTGATAATTGATTATAATTATCTTTCTAAATTTCAAAAAATTAATACTCGATTTCCACAGATCAAAAAAATTATTATTTATCATCCTCCAAGTAATTTTAATTTTAAAGATAATTTTATTGACTTTCAAGAAATTCTATCTAATGATGATAAAAATCCTAATTTAAATATTCAAAATTTTAATCCTTTAGAAATTTGTTATACTTCTGGGGCCACTGGAAAACCTAAATGTGTTCTTTATAGAAATTATTATACTTTATCAGGAATAAGCATAGGAAGCGAATTAGAAGAGGTTGGGTTCAATCAAATTTCTCAGAAAATATATTGTTCTTTACCTCTAGCACACAGCTTTACCAGGTATTTAGCAATAATTCCTGCATTATATTATAATGCTTCGATAATAATAGCTAAAGAATTTAATAAATCAATATTTTGGGATGAAATAAATAGATATACACCAGATAGTTTCATCTATAATGGTAAATTTTTATCTGCATTGGTTAATCAGCAACCTAAAGACTCAGATAGAAGACATTCCTTAAAGTATGCATTTGGATTTGGTGTTCTAAAATCGGTATGGGAAGCATTTGAAAGAAGATTCGGCTTACCTATTTTCGAAGTATGGGCTGTAGTAGAAGGTATAGGAATTACAATGAATACTATAGGTTCTAAAGGAGGTAAAATTGGATCTATAGGAAAGCCGGTTAGGGGTTATGAGTTAAAAATTGTTGATGTAAATGACAGAGAATTACCTCCAGGAAGAAATAACATTGGTGAAATTGTATCAAGGACAAAACTTCCTTTTGAATTAGAATATTACAATTTAAAAGAACCAATATCCATGAAAATAGTTCAAAACAGATGGGTTCATACAGGTGATTTCGGTTATAAAGATAATGAAGATTTTGTCTATTATTTAGGTAGACAAACAGATATGATCCAAAGAGGGGATGAAACCTTTTTTTCTACAGATATTGAAAAAATTGCTGATTCACACCCAGGGGTAGCCGAATGTGCTGCATTTGAGGTATCTACTAAAAATTCAGAAAATAAAGAGATAAAGATATGTGCTGTGGTTAAAAGAGATGCTGAACTGAAGTATAATGAATTACATTATTACCTTAAGGAAAATTTAGCATATTTTATGGTCCCAAGATTTATAGAGTTTAAAAAAGAATTACCGAAAAACCTAAATGAATTAGTTCAAAAATTTATTTTAAAAGAAGAATGGGAAGATAAAATTTTAAGAAAAAATACTTTTGATACTTTCAATCAAAAGTTTTTAGATTAATGATAGAATCAACTCACGATAAATAAAGGCTATTTTTTGAGGAAAAATTTAATTTAATTATGAGTAAAGAAATTAAAGGTTATTAGTTTCTTATCCCTTCTACTTTTGGATATAATTCTATTTTTCGCCCTTTTTCTTTAAGATTAACTAAATCATTCTCTGATAATTTATCTATATGATACTTTATTGTATTACGTGATAAGTTTAGAATTCGAGAAATTTTTGAAGAAGTAATTCCTGGATTTTTTTGAATAATCTCTAAAACTTTTTCAGTAGTTTCTGATTTTATAGGCAAGTTTTTAAAACTTTCAATTGATTCAATAGATGAAGTAATTGGAAAATATATTGTATATTGTCCATATTTTTCTTTTTTTATAATATGGTATTTCAACAATACATCTAGATGCCATTGTAATTGTCCTTTTTGTAAATCACAATTTCGCAATAGTTCATTTTGATGAATTCCAGGATTATTAAGAATTTCTCTTAATATATTCAAACGATTTTCATTTCCAAATATATCATTAAGAGTTAAATAAGAACTTCCTTTTTTTATAAAGGGTCTTTTTATAATATATCCTCTGTACTCTTTTAAAGTAAGCACTTCAAAAACAGAAATTAAAGAAAGGGTTGCGATTAAAAGACATATTATAATTATTTCTATTGCAAAAGTTCTTTCACGACCAAAAAAAACATCTTTGAAATTTATAATTTGGTATAGAATAACTGAGAGTAAAATAAAAGAAAAAATTATTAGCAAAAATTTCATTAAAAAAAAAATTATAAATTTTTTAACTTGCATCTTACTCATTAATCTTTTATAATTATGTAATGGTATTCTTTTTCAGTTTTATTTCTTTTTAACTTTAAAAAAGGAAACATAAAGGGTACATTATCAGCATACTCTAAGAATTCATTTCCATATTTAGCTTTTAAGGCATACTCTTCTATCTTAGCTAATATTATATATGCTAAGACTTCTACAATCCAGATATAAAATATGATACTATAACCATTAATATAATATGGATCACCATTAACAATGGGGGATGTTTGAAATGCTACCAAAGTTAATCCAAAGGTCATAAGAATAAAAGCAAGGTATTGAGGATGTCTAACATATTTATATGGTCCTTTTTGGAGTAATTGATTTCTGTGACTTAATTGATATATTAGAGAATAGCTAAATAAAATAAAGCCAAATAATGTAAAATAGATTCCATGAGTTCCAAATAGAAATTGTAAATCATATTTCATAATCTCTGGATTTTGAAAGAAATAACCCAGATATGTTATAAAGGGTACACTCATTATACCAAACCAGATAGCTGTACAAG
>JBHLNT010000150.1:0-10467 GCA_048941265.1 Promethearchaeota archaeon | reverse complement strand
TGACCGCACCCGAAATGACGGTGCTCGTGGGTGGCATGCGCGTCCTGAAGACCAACTTCGGAGGAACGCAGCATGGTATCTTTACCAAACGACCTGAGGCGCTTACCAATGACTTCTTTGTGAATCTGCTTGACATGAACACAACTTGGAATGCAACCACGGAAGATAAAACCTTGTTCGAGGGGTATGATATCGAAACGGGTGTACTAAAATGGACGGCCACCCGTTTTGACCTCATCTTTGGTTCAAATTCCCAACTCCGGGCATTGGCAGAGGTTTACGGTAGTGATGACGCTCAGGAGAAGTTTCTGAACGACTTTGTAGCAGCGTGGAATAAAGTTATGAACTTAGATCGTTTCGATCTCGCATAGTAGCTTAATACTCCCTAAGAAAATTAAATTTTCTACTTTTTTTTTATAACTTTTTATTCATTTTTACTTAAGGTTTTATTGAATCTAATTGAGTACTAATAATCATTATGAACAAGGAATAACTACTATGTAGTAATATATTAATATTGATTAACTTTTTATAACTAAAGCTACTAAATTTAATCTTTACAAAATTATAAAAATAAGATAGATTATTAATGGATGATCAAGAATTATTTGCTCTCTTTCGAAAAAATGGATATAAAGTTACTACTCAGCGTCTAGCAATTTATAAATTCATAAAACCAAGAAAAGATCATCCTACTGCTGATCAAATTTACCAGGAATTAAAAACTGATTATCCGACATTAAGTCTTGGAACTATATATAAAACCCTACATACACTAAAAGAGCTTGGATTGATACAGGAACTAGGATTTAATGAGGGTAAAATTAGATATGATCCTAATATGGAGCCCCATATAAATTTGGTATGTGTCAAATGTGGAAAAATTGTTGATTACAAGTCTGATAACGTCATTAAATTTTGGAATGCCATCATCTCAAATTTAGACTTGAAACCAATTGGACAGCGTATTGATATTTATTATGAGTGTGAGGATTGTAAATAATTACTCATTACCTTTAAAAAATCGCTTATATGAATTGTATTGCCATAACATATAAATAAAAGTGCCGGGTATCATCAACAAACCCAGCATTGGTTCTATAGATCCAAATAAAATTACAGGTATATAAAATAAGAAAGATATTAATATAAGGATTCCAATTCGAATCAAAATAGGATCTTTAACAGCCCTAGCATCTCTAATAATTAAAGTTGCGAGTGCCATTCCCTGAATTAACCAGGGAATATTTCGAATGATTAACCATTCATAAGAAATTGGTTCTGTATTCCATTGGTTTTGAGGAAAAGTAAAGATTATTAATCCAATTATCCCAACTACAATCAGACTTTTAAAGATTAGATCATTCGGTTTATTAAAATGAATTCTCCAGGCATTAGTATAGAATATAAAAAGTAAAATCAAACCTATCATCTCAAATAGTACTCCGATTCCGAAAATCCCATAATTTGAAGCGAAATTTTCTGAGAAGAATGTCACTAATCTAGCCCCTACATGTCCTAAATCACCAATCATTAATGATATAAATGCTAAAAGAATATATTTTGCCGTTTTTATCTCATCCTTATTACCTTTTTTCAAATTTTTTGACATAAAAATTACAATTATACAGATATAAATCAAATAAATAACGCTAAACATGATTTCCATTATAGTTATATAATCTGAGTCCATACGATTATGAAATCATTAAAAAAAATAATAAAGTTTTTCCATTTATTTTTATAATCTGCTAATTCAATTTGAATTTTAAAAGATTAATTATCCGAAACATTACAGATCTAGCTTTTTCACAATACCTATTTAATTTATAGTAACATAACGTGAATTATAGAAAAAACAAAATCTTGATTAAACACAATTAACTCGCAAAAATAATGAACATTAATAAAAAAGAGGATTTTTTTGTCGATCTTCAATATTGAACAATACGTTTGTAAAGTATGCGGCTTTAATATGATTGGTTATCATCCTAATCGCTGTCCTTTTTGCGGCGCGTTAAGTAATAATTTTATAACTGCCGAAGAATGTTCTCAGAACTATGAAATTGTTAGTAATAAAGTAAAGAATAAAGTCAAACGTCTTAATTCATATCCAAATCTAGGACTTGAGCATGCTGCTTACAGTATCGAAATTGATGGTAAAAGAATTTGGATAGATTGTCCATCTACATTTAATGCTGAACTGGAAAGAATGGATAAAATCTTGTTTACCCATCATCATTTTCTAGGTGCTTCAAATCTTTATAGAGAATATTATACAGCATTTATTTGGATTCATATAAGAGATTCTGAGTTTGATATCGCTAAAAAGCATCCATTTGACAAAAAATTTGAAAATAATTTTAATATAGATGGAATTAAAGCATTTCATATAGATGGTCATACTCCGGGATTCACTTTTTATATATTTGAAGATATTCTATTTGTATGTGATTATTTAATTCCAAAGAAAGGCAATTTTATCTTTAATCCCTATGGCCCATCTAAGAACACTATTGAAGGCGCTATAAAATTGAAAAAAATTATAGAACCCCGTAATATATCTATAGTTTGTGGCTATAATTACGTATTAGATTATCCTTATTGGAAAGAAAAATTTGATCAACTCAGCCTTAAAATGTGTAAAAAAATTAAATATCTTTGTTAATCTCGTATTCTTCTTGAATTGGATATTATTGAAGTTTTAAATACATTAAAAACAGATCAAATCCCTCATCAAATGAAATCAGTCATATTAACCTTTTTGCAAGTCAGTTTTAATTACATATCTGAATATAGGAAATGGAAAGTCCAAAAAGAGATAATTAATTCTAAATCGGAAGAACAAAAAGAAAAATTAAAAACATTTCACAACTATAACAAGATTTATAAAATCGTAAAATTTTTCTCAGATATTATGCTATTTTACGAAAAAATATGTATTTTGTAGTTGATAAGAAAAAAAAGAAAAATTAGAATCATTTTGAGGTTATGTTATTTTTTATTTCGGGAATTTTAATTTCTGGTACATGCTTCTTAATAAAGTCCAATGATTCAATTGCATG
This sequence comes from Promethearchaeota archaeon, assembly GCA_048941265.1. Taxonomy (GTDB): domain Archaea; phylum Asgardarchaeota; class Lokiarchaeia; order Sigyniarchaeales; family SOKP01; genus LW40-45. Next base: position 7,402 of record JBHLNT010000150.1, on the reverse strand, counting down.
CTTTAATCCTAATTCAAAAACAATGGGCCCTTTAAAATCATACTCATGTATCAATTCTAAGAACTTGATCGGAAAATTATTACCTCTTCCCAGAGCTACATGATCCGGTGAAGGATATTCGTCAGAATAATCTTGAAGATGTATTTCGCTTGTAATATCTAAATATGATTCTGTTATTTCAATAAGATCCACATTTCCAGAAAATCCTCCTAAAAAGTGAGCAGTATCTATACATAATTTAGTACCTTTTAATTTTTCAATAATTTCAAGTGTCCTTTCAAAAGGAAATTCAATATTTTCTATGGCTATTTTAGAATTAGGTATTTTGGTTGTTTTAATGATTTTTTTTACACTTTGAACGGCATAATTGGTTAAGATATGATAAATTAATTCATTTATCTTTGAATCGAGACCTAAAACACCAATAGAAGCTGTAAAAGAGCCCGTGGGATGAATAACAAATACATCTATATTTTCTTCCAGAAATCTAAACTGATTATAAGAATCTATGCAAGATTGAATACTTGCTTCTCTAATAAATTTATTGGGAGAAGACAACTCAACACTATAAATGGGAAAATGAGCAGAAAAAGTAAAATCATACTCCTTTTGAATGGTCTTTATTCTATTTTGCTCCTCCTTATTAATTTCAATTGGTAAAATTTGAAATAAATCGAGTGATATTTCACAGTGTCGAAATCCACTGTTGATGACATCTAATATAATTTCAGAAAAACGAAAATCTGAAAAATCAACAAGACCATTATTAAAATTCAAGCTTTTTGCCAGATACGCTCCATCTAAAGGCGTGATTCCAAATCTCATGCACTTTTATCCTCCTTATAAAAAAAAATTATTAAATTATAATGATGCATTGCAAAATGAATTTTACCAAAAATAAGTTTTTAAGTTAAGACTTCTATCATAATAATTAGGAAAAAGTTTGAACTATTTTTTTTATATGATGAAATATGCAAACCAATTATAGGAAAATAGCGGTAACCTGTCCCATTTGCAATACTGAAAAAGATCTTAATATTCCAGAATCAGTTTTTTCACAAAAAAAATTTGGGACAATTAAAATACAAGTCCCTCAAATGGCAGTATGTCCAGATCATCAATTCATTGTTTTTGTTGATTCTAAAGGAAACATACGTGGATATGAAAAAATAGATCTGCAAATGGCAATCTCTACAGAAGAAACTGAGCTGGAGAAACGTGGGATTTTAACTTTAAGAAAACTTATTCAAATGTACGGTTTATACGGTCTTTTTAGTTTAATTCACGCTAAATTATTTAATTACCCCGTATATATCATGATTAATAACGAATCAGAAAATATCTCAAAAGTTTTGAATAGAATAGGAGATAGTATCTTGCCGGATCAATACAAGGGTGCCTCTGGTGTCGATTTTATATTAGAAAGCGATTATGATAAAGTAAAAATAAAAGAGAAAGATGCTCTTGTTTTAGATTCACATAAACATATATTAAAAACACCATGGGATGAAAAATTAAAATTTGAAGAAGACCTTATCAAAAAGGCAGTTGAAATAATTGATGAGGAAGAACAATTACTCCTTATGCAACAAGGCATTGCCAAACTTATAAAAGAGGCAGAATATACTAAAAACCTTCTAGAGAATATCAGGGAGATATATGAAGACGAGCTTATAGAGAAGGTCTCAAAGGAGCTGATGGTCCCAAAGATGAGCCATTATAGATTATCTTTAATTAAACAGTTTATTAAGCAGAGATATTCCCCCAAATTAGCTTCTAAAATAAAAAATAAAGTTGAAGAATTTTTGGATCTTCTTTAACTAAGTATTTTCTCTTTTTACAATTTGTTTTGTATAGAATATATGAAATTTATAAATAATTTGAGCTCAGTTTCATTTGAATTTCTATTTTTTACTTAAGTAAAAATATTTTTATAGTTTTAGCGTGAAAATTTTTATATAAACAATTACCTTATACTTTTTATTAAGGGTGATTATAAATTGAATAATAGTGAAATAGTTGCGGAATTAGAATCTGTTGTCGGTGAGCGGTTTGTAAGCGACAAAGCCGAAATTACATATCTCTATCATTATGATTTTGTTACCGCAGAGCCCGAAGGTAAGTGTGATGTTGCCATCATTCCCGGGTCAGCCGGAGAAGTTCAAGAAATTGTTAAAATCGCTAATAAATACAAAATACCATTAATTCCATGGGTTTCCGGAATAAATTTTGGATCTATAGCGACTCCACGAAAGGGGGGTATCGTGGTAGACATGAGAAGAATGAACCGTGTCCTTGAGGTAAATGAGGATGATATGTATGCGGTTGTAGAAGGAGGTATAACCTGGGCTGATCTTAAAGGTTATCTAGATAAACATCATCCAAATTTCAGGGCCGGTATAACGTGGTCGCCTCCCGGTACAGGAGTAGTTCCTTCATGTTTATGTTATGGAATGTTTGATCTTGGAATGCTCGGAGGTACCGGCGCAGAATTTGTTAATGGTATTGAAGCAGTTTTAGGATCGGGAGAATTAGTTAGAGTTGGTTCTTGCAGCCTTTCAAACTATTGGTATGGCAGACAACCATTACCAGATCTTGCGGGATTATTTATTGGATGGGAGGGAAGTACAGGTATAGTAACGAAAATGGGAATAAAGTTATGGCCAAAATTACCATTCAGGGAAGATTTTACGGGAGGTACACTTAGGATGGATGATGGTGTTCCTGTATTACTCAAACTTTCGAAAGCTGGGCTCGGTATTTGTGATATCGTTATAGTAAATTTCGGATGGGGTCAATCAATTCAAGAATTAAACGAAAGAGATGCAGTTAAAGATGCGGTGGCAGAAAATATGCCGGATTGTATTTCAGTTATCACAACTCAAGCATATACTGAAAAACAACATGAAGCGCAATGTGAAGCTATCAAAGATTTATGTAAAAAAGGGGGAATTCAACTTCTTGCTGCTTCAGATGGAGTTGAAGCAATAAAACGTCCTCCAATCCATCTTTGGGGTTGTTGGAATTTTTCCAGAGGGGGTGGGGGTCAATGGATCGGAAGTTATTGCTCAACAAGAGATATTGTAAAATATTACAATTTAAGTAGAAAAGTTTGTCTAAAGTACGATAAAATTCCACAATTTTATAGTCGTATTTTGTTTGGGGGTCATTATTGTGTAGCCCGTTCGAATGTTAATTTCAATAAAAATGATCCAAAAGAAATAGAAAATGCTAGAAAGATTCTTCATGAAATACATGATGAGGTTCAAAATTTAGGCGGAGTAGTTATGTATAAACCTCCTTTATGGGCTGTTGATTATTATAAGAGAAAGACAATCCCAGGTACGGCAAAGCTAATTGATGATATCAAAAAACTTCTCGATCCTAATAATATCATGAATCCTGGACAAGGTATCGGAGAGGATTGATATGGCTAAGAAGAAAAGGGAACCACGAGTATCATATATTAGAGGCCAAGGCATATCAAAGTTAAGAACTGCCTACGAAATTCACGACCTTAAAAGACATCAAGACATCCAACATTATCAGGATGTAATTTATCAATGCGGAAAATGCGGCACCTGTAGGACTGTATTCCAGGATGCGTATTGGTCTCGAGTATGTCCTTCTGGAGAATACGGAAAATTTGAAGCCTATTATCTCGGTGGAAAAAATCTTCTTGCTTGGGGAGTAACATCCGGAAAACTAAATTGGACAGAGGATATCGCAAAGATTTTTTATCAATGTTCTGTGTGCATGGCTTGTCTTCAACAATGTCAAATCCCTGAGATACATCATTATGCTGGAGAATGGCTAATGGCTATGAGAGAAGAAGCTGTGAAACAAGGGTACGGTCCAATGCCCGAACAAGCCCGATATACCGAACATGTAATGAAAGAACACAATCCATACATGGAAAATCACAAGGATAGGCTAAAATGGTTACCATCACACATAAAACAAACGCCAAATGCGAAACTAGCATACTTTGTGGGGTGTACATCAAGTTATCGGGAGCAAAATGTTGCAATTGCTACAGCCGAAATATTAAATTCGTTAAAAGTTGATTTTAGAATATTAAATGAAGAAAGGTGTTGTAGTTCCCCAGTATACATGACAGGACAAGTTGATAAAGCAAAAGAAATAGCAGAAACCAATGTAAATGGCTTCAAAGAGGCGGGTATAGAAGAAATCATTACCTCATGTGCGGGCTGTTATAGAACTTGGAAAGATACTTACCCAAATAAGTTTGGTTTAAATCATGGAATCAAAATCATGCATCTCCCTGAATTTATACAGGACAAATTAAAAAAAAATGAGTTGAATTTTAGTAAAGAAATTAATATGAAAATTACTTATCACGACCCTTGCCATATTGGTCGACATATGGGAATTTATAAAGCGCCTAGAGAGGTCTTACAAAAAATACCCGGTATTGAGCTTTTAGAAATGACCCGAAATAGACATAATGCATGGTGTTGTGGTTCTGGAGGTGGAGTAAGATCAGCTTTCAAAGATTTATCGGTATTTGCTGCGAATGAACGAATTGAGGAAGCAAAAGAAACTACAGCTGAAGCAATTGTTTCTTGCTGTCCATTTTGTTTAAACCAATTTAAAACAAATATCAAAGATAACGAGATTCAGGCTTTAGACCTGTCTGAATTGGTAAAAAAAGCATTATAGTTCAATCTATTAATTTAATTATTTTTCTTTAAATTTACTGATTTTTTTAAAGTACTCTAATAACAAATTAAATTCACTTCATCTTAAGTAATAATTTTTATATAACTAAATAACTTAAGTTCTTCTTAAGGGTGTTTTTAATATGATAAATAGCGAAATTATATCTGAATTTGAAAGTATTGTTGGATCTAAGTACGTATCAGATAATCCTGAAGAAACATATCTTTACCATTATGATTTTGTGACAGCAGAGCCGGAGGGAGTGTGTGATGCTGTTATAATGCCCAATACTGCTGAGGAAGTCCAAGAAATTGTTAAATTAGCTAATAAGCATAAGATCCCCATAATTCCATGGGTATCTGGTATTAATTTCGGATCGACTGCGACACCCCTAGAGGGAGGAATCGTTGTTGATTTAAGACGCTTAAATCGGGTAATAGAAGTTAATGAAGATGATATGTATGCATTAGTAGAAGGAGGAATAACTTGGGCGGATTTAATTGGATATCTCGGAAAAAATCACCCAAATCTTATGGCAGGTATAACATTTTCCCCTCCAGGAACTGGTGTTGTGGCCTCTTGCTTATGTTATGGGATGTTTGATCTTGGAATGCTTGGAGGAACCGGCGCAGAATTTATTAATGGATTAGAGGTAGTATTAGGTTCAGGTGAACTAGTAAGAGTGGGATCGTGTAGTTTATCTGATTGCTGGTATGGTAGACAGCCATTACCAGATTTAGCGGGATTATTTATTGGTTGGGAGGGATCCACCGGAATTGTAACCAAAGCTGCCATAAAATTATGGCCGAGATTACCATTCCGAAAGTCTTTTGCTCTCATTGGAAAGGACTTTGATACAGGGATTCCCGTATTGTTAAAGCTTTCAAAAGCAGGACTAGGAATAATAGATATATTCGTATTCAGCTATAGTTGGATTCAAGCAGCTTTGGGTGTTTATGAAGAAAAAATCCCTGTAGATCCTTTAAAGAATAATATACCTGTTTTTATCTCAGGTGTGACTACGCAAGCTTACACCGAAAAGCAACTTGAGGCTCAATGTGAAGCTATTGAGGCTATATATAAAGAAGCTGGTCTTATGGAACCTCCAGGCGGTATAGGAATTGAAATTGAATTACCTTTTCAAGGATGGGGAGCTTGGAATTTCTCTAGAGGAGGAGGTGGTGAATGGATTGGGAGTTATTGTTCAGTAAGAGACATCTTAAAATATTACAAAATAGCAAAAGAAACTGCTCTAAAACATGGGCGCACTTCTCAATTTTATTCTAGACTATTATTTGGAGGCCATTATTGCGTTTCACGCTTCAACATTAATTTTAACAAAAATGATCCTAAAGAAATCGAAACAGCTCGAGAAATTCTAAAAGAAATTCATGATGGAGTCTCTTCCCAAGATGGAGTAGTAATGTACAAGGCACCAAAGTGGGCCCACGATATTTATGAAGTCAAAATACTACCAGAGACAAAAGAGTTAATGAAAAAGATCAAAAAGGTTTTAGATCCAAATATGATAATGAATCCTGGACATGGTTGGGGTGAGTGATATATCAAAGCGAGTCAGATATGTTAAACGTATGGGAGTAACCCATGTAGATATGAAACAAGAGATTCATAAGATTGATAGGCACATGGACATAGAACATTATAAGGATATCATATATCAATGTGGGAAATGCGGTACTTGTAGAACTGTATATCAGGACGCTGATTGGGCAAGAAACTGTCCTTCAGGAGAATTTGGAAAATTTGAATCATATTATCTTGGAGGCAAAAATTTATTAACCTGGGGAATTACCTCAGGTAAGCTTAAGTGGACAGAACATTTAGCGAGTATCTTTTATCAATGTTCTGTGTGCATGGCATGTCTACAACAATGCCAAGTACCGGAAATTCATACTTACGCAGGAGAATGGTTAATGGCAATGAGAGAAGAAGCAATCAAACAAGGTTATGGTCCAATGCCCGAACAAAAAACATATACCGAACATACAATGGAAGAGCACAATCCATACATGGAAAAACACGGAGATCGATTAAATTGGCTGCCATCACATATAAAACAAGTAGCTGATGCTAAAACGGCATATTTCGTTGGTTGTACTTCAAGTTATCGAGAACAAAATGTTGCTATAGCCACAGCGGAAATACTTAATTCTTTACAAGTCGATTTCAGAATTCACTCGGAAGAAAGCTGCTGTGGTTCTCCCGTTTACATGACAGGGCAAATGGAAAAAGCAAAAAATTTAGCAGAAGTAAATGTAAATAATTTTAAAGATGCTGGAATAGAACAAATTATAACATCTTGCGCGGGATGTTACAGAACTTGGAAAGATACTTATCCAAATAAATTTGGTCTTGATCACGGGATTGAAGTTAAACACCTACCTGAATTTTTATCAGAGAAATTAAAGAATGGGGAGTTAAACTTTACCAAAGAATTTAACATGAAAATCACTTATCATGATCCATGTCATATAGGGCGCCACATGGGGATATATAAACCACCAAGGGAAGTGCTACAGAAAATTCCCGGTATTGAACTTTTAGAAATGAATCGAAATAGACATAATGCGTGGTGCTGCGGTTCAGGGGGAGGAGTCCGGTCAGCTTTTAAAGATCTATCTGCTTTTGCTGCACATGAGCGTATAGAAGAAGCAAAAGAGACAACTGCTGAGGCAATTGTTTCATGTTGTCCTTTCTG
>JBHLNT010000018.1:0-43363 GCA_048941265.1 Promethearchaeota archaeon | reverse complement strand
ATTCTACTGGAAGTGATTATCATATCAGATCTTCTGTTGCGTTAGGAGATATTGATAATGATGGTAAATTAGAAGCTATAGTTGGAAATGATTGGGGGACTTTATTTGCAATAAATGGAGAAGATGGTACTGAATTATGGAAATATAGTATTGGAGTTGGTACTGATATATTCTCCGATCCAGCATTGGGAGATATTGATAATGATGGTAAATTAGAAGTGATTTTAGGGAGTGGATCTAATAAGATTATTGCGTTAAATGGGGAAGATAAGTCAGAATTATGGGAAACATCTACAGGAGATGTACAGCGTTCATCAGCGGCTATTGGTGATATAGATCTCGATGGAAAAGTCGAAGTCGTTATGGGAAGTGATAATGGCAAAATTTATTTCATAAATGGTGAGAATGGACAAATCTATCGAGAGTATTTAACCGGAGGTTATGTTCGTGCTTGTCCAACAATAGGAGATATCACTGGAAATGGAAAATTAGATATTATTGTAGGAAGTGGTGATGGTAAATTGTATGCGATAGCTGGGAGTAGTGGAGCCACGATATGGACATATACTTGTATACCAGACCCTCCCTTTTTACCGGCGGGGATATCTTATGGTGCCGTTCTTGGCGATTTAGATAATGATGGACTCAATGAAATTGTTTTTGGCAGTGAGAATTATAAGGTTTATGCTTTAAATCCCAATCCTTCAGGAAAATTAATACATTGGCAAGGAGGATCAGGAGATCTTTTTTATCACAGAACTATGAGTCAGTCAAAGGTTGATAGCGATTTTGATTTATTATCAAATTTTCATGAATATATTTGTAATACAAATCCAAATAAGCCCGATACTGATGGGGATAATTTGTTAGATGGTGAAGAATTCTATATCTATTCTACTGATCCCAATGATGTTGATTCTGATGATGATAACTTAGAGGATGGGCAAGAAATAAATGATTATTATACAGATCCAAACGATCCTGATTCAGAAGATGATGGAATGCCAGATGGTTGGGAAGTAAATTATGGACTTGATCCCATGCTCAATGATTCTACAGATGATCTAGACAAAGATATGCTCTCAAATAAGGATGAGTATCTAAGCAACACTTTTCCAAATGATCCAGATTCGGAAGATGATGGCATGCCTGATGGCTGGGAAGTGAGTAATAAGCTTGATCCACTTACAGATGACTCCAATGACGATGAGGATCTGGATGATCTCTATAATTATGAGGAGTTTTACTATCAGACAGATCCAAATGACAATGACAGTGATGATGATGGTTATACTGATGGTGATGAAGTAAAAGTCTACAATACTGATCCAAATGATCCTAATAGTAAACCTAGCAGTGAAGGTACTGATGAAGGCGGAGGAGGTGGCGGTGGAGGCGGCGGAGGCGGTAGCAGTGGGGGTAATAGTGAAGCAGAAAGTATTCCCTTTGGCAATTATTATTTCATCTTCCTTGTTATCGGGATAATCTCTCTACTATTACTTTCGAGACGAAAAATCAAAATTCAAGTAAAATAAATAAAAATTAAATTTTTTTTCTTATTCTAATTTTATTTGTACCAAAAAAGGGAATTGGAGGAATTCATTTTAGTAAATGGTGTTTTTTTTGTTTTTTGAGGCTTTTAATCAAAATAACTTCTATAAAAATAAAACAAATTGCTAAAGTTAAAATATATGAACCATACGAAGATTTAAAAGATACCTACCTGATAAGAGCAATTAATGAAATTATATCAAAAATCCAAAGCGAAATAATATGCATTTTTCCCTCGTTTTTCAAACAATTAAACCTTTGAATTTAAGGGAACGTGTTATTGTTATTCTTTAGATTTGCACTATGAATACTCTATCCGATAGATGTTGCTGGTTTCAGCTTCTACGAATAGAGAATATATTTAAACCTTTGCATGAACAATTTTCATTAAAATCTGGTGATAATTCTTAATATTTCTAAAATTTCTGATAACCTAAATTGTTTTATATAATATTTATTTTGAGATTACGTTAGTAAAAATCAGATTTTTTCCAAAATACTTTAATATTAAGGTAATTTAATTCTTTAGAATCTAACTTAAAAACTTAGATCAAGAGAGGGAAAAATATAAATGAAAAGCAAAAAAACAATCGGAATCTTATTAATTGCTGTTATGGTTGTTCAAGTATCGATGTTTGCAGCTACCAGTCTTGGTTGGTGGTGGGATAGAGACCCCGAGCCTGATCCACAGATCCCCGTTGAGATAGAAAATACTAACTCATTCTATTACGATATCGGACAAATCTATGATATCCAGACTGAAGATGGATTGACACTCAAGATGCTTCGGTACCATCCCCCGGGAGAAACATGCAATGAAGGCTCACAGCCTATTCTCTTGTTTTCTGGTTTGATCTCCAATATGAATCAGTATTTAATACATTCGACATCTGCGATCGAAGATCTTTATGATCCTCAGGTGCCAGATGAAATTGCTGAATGGGCAGAAGGAGATGAAAATATAGAAGATGACCCTATGCTCTATTATAGCATGGCTTATTATTTATGGAAAATGGGTTATGATCCGTTCTTCGTTAATTATAGAGGAACAGGATATGGTGAGATGAAAAGTGATATGGGAAATGGTGACACATCTCTAGATGTATGGGCTATTTATGACGTACCACCTGCGGTCAGAAAAGTTTATGAAATAACGGGTCAGCATCCTGTAATCGGAGGGCACTCAACTGGTGGCCTTGTTACCTATATTTACTTGCAGGGATGCGAGTTCAAAACTTCTTGGTTCAGTGGAACTTATGTCGTCTCAAATCAGGCTAAATCTGATGAACGGAATGGCATCACTGAAGGTTCAGAAACGATTTTAGGCTTCATAGCCCTTGAGCCTGCGATGATCGCAAAATTACCATCCATTTTAGATACTTTACTGATGTGGATGATTGTAGACCCAGATATTTACTTGGATATTAGAATGATTATAGATGACCTTCTCGGAATTTTTTTCGATGACCCTGTAGAATTTATGGTGCAATTATTGGATGCGTTAGATAATTTAATCGGAGGAACTGAACTGGCTCAATTAATTATTGATATTTTGAACACAGATCCGAAACATATGAATGATCCATTGATGTATTACTTATTAAGATATACATTAGATAATACTTACAATAAGATACTCTCTCAATACATGGACTGGTCTTTCCATAAAACCGCTCGTGAGCATTACGAGAATCGAAACAATGAAAATGAGATCATTCCAGATACACCTGGCGGATGGTTTGATCGATATTACTATTATATTGATCATATGGATAAAGTGAGAGTTGCGACGATTTGTTTTCTCGCGACTCACAACGGAGAGTTTATGGATCTTGTCATTGCCGATGAGATTATTGAGCATCTGATGGATGCGAAGACACCTAACAGTAATGATGAAGTATATTTTGTCGAAGGTGCTCACATTGACCTAGCAATGGGCACAACGACACCAATAGAAGTATTCCCGAGATTAGGTACATGGCTTGAACAAACAGTCTAATAATGAGGATTAATTTAATCCTTTTTTTTTTATTTCTTTCCCTTTTTCATTCGTAGAATCAAGGAAAATAATTATTTTTTAATTGGTGAAGAGCTTTTTTAATGCGTTCCAGATACCCTACACGATCACCATCAAAGCATTGGATCTGACACCCAATAACTCTTAATTTTATTTTTAACATTAAATTCTTATATAAATTTAGAGTTAAATCATTAATCGTTATAACCACATTTAGTTCGAAATTTTCTTTTCTTTGGTAAAATACACAGGTCTCAATTAGTTAAAACTAGTTGAATTTAATTATAAAATTCCGAAATAATTATTCCAGTTTAATGTAATCAGATTGTACCTGTAGCATATGTTCTAAAATCTTTTTAGCTTGCCAATAGTTCTCAACAACCGGATCAGCAAGAAGCGCTTGCAGGGCAAGATCCTTTGATTTATTTAATGCTGCTTCTACCACAAGATCTTGAACTGAGCATTGAGTTCGCAAAAGAGCTACCAGCCCTTTTGGGTATTCTCCGAGTTTAATACCTTTTATCCCGTTTTTATTTATTATGGCTGGGCATTCCACTATTGCATCCTTCGGTAAGTTTGTGATGATCCCATCATTAGGAATATTCACAGAATCTTCTTTATAATTAGCATCTGTTAATATCCCTTCAATTATAGGGATAGCGTGCTCATCATCAGGTTTCACAATTTTATGCCCTTTTCCTCTTTCAATGAGTTGTTTCAGTTTTGTTAAGCGATAATTAGTGATTACCCGCCCATGAGAAGCCCAAAAACGGCGTATCGCGGGGATATCGGCTTTCTCCCATGCCCATCCTACATATTCTCCATAATGGCTATCAGTGGTATATGGGCAATACCCATATGTTTTCAATATGAAACTAATAAGTTTAAATCCATCATAAGATTTCAGATTTGCTAAAAATCCCGGGCCCTTCTTACGGAGATCGGGATATGCATCTCTACCTGTGTCCCTGTATTTTATACTTAAAAAGGTACCGAAATGATTTAATCCACCCCCTTTGATATCTAAATTTAAAAGCGGTGTACGGAGAATATTTTTAAGGATTGGCAAAAAATGGTGATATTCATGACAGAGACCAATAAATTTGAGATTGGGGTATTTTCTTTTTATTGCGAGGCAAATGCGGCTCATAGGATTTGAGAGATTAATAAGAAAAGCATTGGGACAAATTTTATTTATATCATCACAGATCTCCATAACTGGTGGAATAATACGAAGACTATGAAATAAACCTCCAGGGCCCCCATTTTCTCCCGAAACTTGCTTATTGCCAAATTCTTGAGGAATTCTATAATCTAAGTCTAATAGTGGATAACGCGGAGCTACTTCTATGGAACTAGTTATGAAAGTAGCGTGTTTTAAAGCTTTCTTTCTGTCTGTCGTAGATGTAAGTTCAAAATTTAACTTTCTTTTATCTATTGCAGCTTGACTTGCTTGATTTGCCAAATCTAAGTTTTCAGAATTAATATCATGAAGACATATAGTAGCTCCTTCTAATATTTCAGATGCAAATATGTTTCCAACTGCTCCCAATCCAAATATCAAGGAGCCTGCACCAATCAATACAATTTTTTCTTTTCTGACCATTAAAAATCTCTCCTTATTATAATTTAATCTTATCCCGATTGTTTTAGCAAAATAAATTAAAAATTATAAAATTTTATGAAAAATTAATAGTTCTTTCTTTATCTGATTTTAATATTGATTAAGAATCTTTTACGAAAAAAATATTATTAATAATTTGATTTAGATTAAAAATTTTAAAATAGATTGTTGTTTTTCAACTATACAAATTAAAATAAAAAAAAAGTCACAAAATATGAACTATACGAAAGGAGAAGTATTCCAGGCAGAAGCAACGATGAATCAAATGCGTAATGCAATTTATCATTTAGCCCGATTTATGGAAAAAAATGGTAAAACAGATCAAATCAAAAGACTGCGCAGAATGGGACGTAATATCGCGCGTACCATCTTTAATTATTGGAAGCCTATTTATATGGTCACTGTAGTAAATGTAAAAGATGTTATCTCAACAATTTATAAAAAAATTTTCATTAGTAATGTGGTAATTGAGATTAAAGACGATTTAATAAGCGTCAAAGAAAACAACTGTGCGTTATGTAAATATCATTATGAAGATATAAACATCGCCGGATGTGAGATTACATTAGGTTTAGTATCTGAATTTATTTCTCTAATTAGTAAAAAATCGAAAGATATGTCTTCCATTTATTTAGAACCTTATAAAGTTGAACAATCAAAGGCATTGGGCCACACTTCGTGTATCCAGGTGTATAAGATAAAATCCGGAGGGGGATTCTAATGGGAACGTTTAAATGGTTAATGAAAAAAATTACAAAAGTGTTCGGGCATTCTACAAATGCGTTATTTTATACTTCACTTTATAGAGAGATCTTGAATGAAATTAACGATATCACTAACGATGAAGAGCAGAGCATTAAGATTTTAAGAGAAATCGGTAAAAAAGCAGCATATGAATCTTGCGAGCGGCATTCAGGTATTTTTAAATTAATGCCAGGTACTCCTAACAAGGTTTTAGACTATTTCGAGATTTTATTTTCGGTAGCACTAGGAATGGAAATGGGTGAGCTGTCGTATGAAGAAATCCCAAAGGAAGGAGCAAAATATAATGATTACATTTTAAACATAAAAATGGATCCGATGTGTGCAGGATACGGTGAGGATCCCGAAGATACATTCGATTTTAGCAAATTGAGCAAAGAATCCGAAGGTTGTTCGGCTGGGCTGGCTGGTATGCTCGAATCTGTGGCAAATTTTATATTAAAAATAAAAAAAAGTGATTACAGAATCGGCATAACCGAAAGTAAATGCATTATTAAAGGTGATGACTGCTTACAGCTCTATTGCAAGGTATACGACCATTTAGAATGGAAAGACTTTATTGACTCTAAAGCAGAGGAACGAAAATCTTCTGATTTTTATTTTGAAGAGGGTGTGGAAACTGAAGTTGAACAGGAGGCAAAATTGGATTTCATAGACAAATTACAAGAAGTTATTACCTTAGATAAGTTAGACGAACTACTTGATGAGCCCCTCGAAAGCATCAAACAAAAAGTTGCAGATCTTATTAGAGATAAAATGAACCTAGAACCTGATAAATTTTTTGATTACTTCCGTAATTATGAAGACGATATGATGAGAATCATAGGTTTTATTCTCGTCCATCTTATGAATGAATATGGGGGGTTAATTGAAAAACCTTTAAAGAGTGAGACGATGGCAAAAGTTGCAGGTTATGCATTCAAACACTTTAAAGAAATGGTGTTATTATTCATACCATTGGATGTTGTTGGAGATTATAATCAATTACTCGTAAGTTTTCTAGACGGGCTTGCCCCACCCGAAATGGTTGAGAATGTAAGGAAATTTTCCGGAAAAGATACGATTACATATATCTTTGAGGGAGCTCAAATTGCTTTCGAAAACTTGGGGATCAATTTTTCGGAATTAGGAGAAAATGTTTGGGAAGAATTAAAGAGAGAAAGAGAAGACGAATTAGTCCCCTCAGAGCAATCGATGATAGAACGAACTCAAGAGAAATTCCCAAGAGTTATTCAAATCATCCAAGAACTGATAATGCTCTTAAATGAAATTCTTACACTCCCTATTAGAGTCTTAATTTCTGAAAGCCACTATGGTATAAAATCTGCTGTCAAGTCCGTAGTGAGTGAGGAGGAGGGGCTTTATGGCAGTGTTAGAGAAAGAATGGATCATATTTTCGACCAAATACAAGAAATTAGAAAATAAATGTTGAATAATAATAGTTTAATATATGAGGCGATTGAATATTAAACCTCAAATTAAAACTATCTTATTTTGTACAATTTTTAATCTATTTTTCGAAAGTTCCCTACGAGGAATAAATGAATTTTTGTCAAGACCTCTTTTATTTTGTGTTCTTATAGTTATTTATTTAACATTATTTATAATGCTTGAAGACTTAATTACGAGGTTTAAGTTTGAAGATAAGCATATTATATTATTTGCCTGTTGCTATGGTACTCTTTATTTCCTTGTTTCCAGTTCAATTTATATGATTAATCCTTGGTTCTTTGGAGTTAATATAGGGATTTTACTGTTTGTTAGTATTGTGTGGTGGGCTTTTTATCAAATATTATTTCCTCTTTATTTATCTCATAGGCTATTTTCACGAAACTGGGATCATAAACAACTATCGATGGGAAAATGGATAATAATCATTGCATTACATTCTTTAGCAAATTTCTTAATTATTATTAGCCCTGCTACCGGTATCGGAACGCCATTAGGATATATTACGACCATTTTAATTGCTATCATATACGGCTTATTCCTTTTAAGGTCCCTCAAAAAACGGAACTCAGAAGAATTCAAAATTTACACTTCTAATCAACAAGAACATCAAAATTTTCAAAATGTTAAAATTTTCGATATTTTGGGAATAATTTCTTTTGGATTAATGGGTTTTTGTGCAATTTTTCTAACTTCTGATCAAATTCAAGTAGGTTCTAGTCTAGTAAATGCAATGGCATTAATGATTATGAATGTATGGACATTTTTTGTGATGCTTATAGAAATTATAATATGGATAAGAAGAAGAAAAATCCCTATTTAATTGAAATGGATTTTAAAAATCCCTAAATTGAAAATCAGAAAATATATCTTTAATTACTTTTTTCTCCTCTTTGTCTAACCAACTCGAGCGATTATATCCCGCTTTTACTCCTATTGTTTTTGTTTTAGAAAGCCAGAGAGGATTGTACGGTAAAAGACCAATCTTCTTAATTTTAAGGGTCTGTAAATACTTTTTTAAATTCGCTAAATTCTTATTTGTAGCTGTTATTTTTGGGATGAGTGGAATTCGAGGTAATATTTCTACTTTCTTATTTTTAATCAGTTCTTCGAAATTTTGTAAAATAATTTCATTTGATAGTCCACAATATTTTTTATGTAAAGTTGAATCAAAAACTTTTAAATCAAAATAAATTAAATCTAAATAAGGCAATATTAGCTTATCAAATTTTTCTCGTTTATAATACCCGCAAGTTTCAAGGCAAATATGAATTTTATATTTCTTGATTTCTTTTAATAATTGATGTACATAATCCATATGAAGTGTAGGTTCCCCTCCTGAGAGAGTTATACCCCCACCAGAATTATCATAAAAAACCTTATCTTTTAATACCAATTTGGATAGTGTTTTTATGTTATATTCTTTTCCAACAAATTTTAAGGCCTTATTTGGACAAACTTCAATACATTTACCACATAAAGTGCAATTATCACGGTATATTCTATATTCATATGAGAAATCAAGAGCTCCTTTATCACAGACCTCTAAGCATTTTTTACAGTTTAAGCAATCTTCTTTGTTAAACGAAATTTCTTGAGTTGAGGATTTTGTTTCTGGATTTTGGCACCATACACAGGATAATGGACATCCTTTAAAAAAAATAACTGTACGAATACCTGGTCCATCATCTAACGAATTTCTCTTAATATCTACGATCAACGTATTCATTGTTATTTAATATAAAAGAAATTTTTAACTTAAGATCATCTCTTATTAAAATATTAAAAGAAAGAAATTAATTTTAATTATTCTTGGGATATTAAATCAATTTTAAATAACACCAAATAAGAAATTATGGGAAAAATCTATAAAATAACTGATAACTTATATATTGGTTCTTATAGAGCAGCTAAAAAGCTTAAAAAACTTAGAAAGGAGGGTATTACAGCAATTGTCAATCTAATGGAAAAAGAAAAATATAATCCCCCTCCGGAATTTAATTATTTATTTAAGAGTATTAAGGATAGAATGTATATTAACCATGAAGTTCTAAAAGAAATTCTAAGTTTTATCGAAAAAAATGTGATAGAGGGGAAAGTTTTAGTTCACTGCGCGTCAGGAATTTCAAGAAGTGGGGGAATCGCCGTTGCACGATTACTTATGGAAAATCCGGATTGGACCTGGGAAGACGCAAGAAAATTTGTAAGAAAAATTACTACAATATCTCCTCACCCTAATATAAGGCAATCAATACTTGATTTTTTAGAAAAAAAAGAAGGTAAGAGAAGATCTGATATTTATTAAAATCATAATCACTGCAATTAAGTAAAGTTTTCTTTAGGAATTAATTTAAACTAACATTTTCCTCATAATTAGACATTCAATTTCGTTAAATAGAATGAGATCTTCTCGAACTATTTTATAATCAAGTTTTACAAAAAAATCCTGAGCGATTTTCCAGGCAAATATTATAATGGACTCCAATCCAAGACTAATAGAAAATCCTTCTATATATCGCATTAATTTACTCGCAATTCTCTTATTTCTATAATCTTTCTCGACTGCTAAATATTCTATTTGTCCTTCTTTTTCATTGGCTTTATGAAAACGAGCTGTAGCCACTATTTGCTCATTTAATGTAACCATAAATGGATAAGATTCAGTTTCGATATCGTCCTTTTCGGATCCCTTAGGTTGATTCCATGGCTCCCTCAACACCCTCCATCTTAAGTCATACATTAGTTCAAAATCTTCTTTAGAGAGAGGTTGTCGAATGATTAGAGGTTCTTCCATATAATTACCGCAAAATTTAGGTTTAAAAAATAAATTTTATGAGAATAAATTAGTTTCTAAAAAATCAAGTGCCAATAATTATGTAAAATCATACTTTTATAAATTCTAATCTAATAAATCTGCGATTTTTCTACTTACACTTTCGATATTCAAGAAAACCATACCTAAAGATGCATTTGAACGCGCAAGAGTGCATAATATCGCATTTGAGCCCGCTCTCGATAATATAATTATACCATCTTTGCCTTCTATAAGAATTCTTTTAAGCTCTCCTCGTGCGAGCTCATCAACAGCCCTTTCTGAAACAGATAGAATTGCAGCTGACATTGCTGATACAATCCCGTCATTTACATCACGAGCGAGGACTGAACAGATGGGTAAGCCTTGTATCGAGACTATAGCGGAACCTTGTATTTCCGAGTTTATAGCCTCCATTTGTCTTAGAAGTTCGATGAGTTCGCTGATATTTTCACTCACAGATAGTTCAACTTGAAAAAATAGTATCTTAATTTTATAATATATTGATCTAATATAATATATTTTTTTAATATGTTTTTATTTCTATTTAATTTTATTTTAATTTTCTAAAAAAATATTTTTATCAATAATCATATTACATATTTTAATGACCGAGGATCAAAAAAGTACAAGTAGTAAGCAAAAAAAGAAGGATGAGTTAGAAAAAGAGCAAGAAGACAAGCAATATAAAGTTGAATCTCTCAAAAAAGCGGGAAATATTGCAAAAGAAGTTAAAAAATATATAAAACCGAAAATCGAAGTTGGTAAAAATGTATTAGAATTAATTGAAACTACAGAATCTAAAATAGTGGAGTTAGGAGGAGCAATGGCTTTTCCTGTAAACTTATCACTTAACCATATCGCTGCTCATTATACCTCACCCCTCCGAGACGATGGTTTAACTATAGAAGAAAATGATTTGGTTAAAATCGATCTAGGAGTGCATATTGATGGATATATTGTAGATACAGCATTTTCAGTTAATTTTAATCTAGACAAATCATTAGAGAACATAATTCAAGCTACCGAAGTAGCCGTAGATGCTGCCAAAATGATGGCTAAACCTAATGTGAATACTAGAGAAATAGGCAAAAAAATTGAAAGCATAATTAAGGGTTTCAAATTTAATCCTATTAAGGAACTTGGTGGTCATCAAACTGAAAGATGGATTGTTCATGGAAAAAAAGCGTTACCGGAATTAGGAAATCAGAAAGGTGATAAAATGGAAGAAGGTGATGTATTTGCTGTCGAAATTTTTGCATCTACCGGAGAGGGATCTGTTCATTTGACAAATAACTCATATATTTATGAATTAAATCCTTACTCCGGTCGAGTACCTTTAAGAAGAAAGACCTCTAAACAAATATTAGGGCATATTAATAAAAATTATAAAACATTACCATTCGCCGAAAGATGGTTAGCAAAAGAATTTAGAATGGGTGTGGCCTTTGGACTCCAAGAATTAGTTCAACAAAATAAATTAAAAGCACATTATGTTTTGGCAGAAAATAAAGGAGTATTTGTAGCTCAGTCAGAAGAAACCATACTTATTACTGAGGATGGATTTGAACAATTGACTTGAATGTTTATTTTAAACTTTAAACTTTTTTATTGTTTCTACTATGAAAAAACTAAAAATATGTCTCATTTCACTGACTGTGGCTCCAGATAGTCAAGATGGAAGTGCCAAATTTATTAGAGGAGTGTTCGATTATTTAAACAAGCAAAATCACATAAATGTAAAACTAATTACAGCCAAATGGAATAAAAAACTAATTAATCCGAATATAATACAAATAAAAGTAATTAAAAAAAGTTTTCTTTGGATCCCTCAGTTTGTTTTTAATGTTTTAAAATATATAAAAGGTCAACATTTTGATATTATCCATGGAAATGGTCCAAAAGGGTCCTTACCACTTACTTTATTAAGTAAAAAGAGGAAATTTATCTCTACACTTCATGACTTAGGACCATTTGAGACTAAGTTTTCCATCATTCCTATAGAGAAATATTTGTTTAAGCAAGTTGCTAAAAAAGCCACATTTATAACAACATGTTCTAATTCTATTAGGAAAGAACTCAAAGATCACATAAAAGAATTAGATATGCATCAAATTTATAATCTTTATTCTGCCATCGAAGATAAATTTAGGCCATATCCAAAGGAAGCTCAAGAACTTAAAGAGAAACTGAAGATTGATGGACCAGTGATTTTATATATAGGACGAATAGCTTTATATAAAGGGGTCAATGATATAATTTCTGCCTACAAACATGCAAAACAGAAAATTCCTAATTTAACTTTATTATTAGGAGGGAAACCAGACTTTTATATGGAAAAAATTTTTCAAGAATGGAAAAGAAAATTTAAAGATATCTATTTTCTAGGATTTATACCTGAGGAAGAGATTGCTATCTATTATTCTATGGCAGATGTTTTTATCACATATTCTTACGCAGCAGAAGGCTTCGGATTAACTCCATTTGAGGCTATAGCGTGTGGAACGCCAGTAATTTGTTCATCACTTCCAGCTTTTAAGGAAATCTTACAAGATAATGCTTTATTTGTTCCCCCAAGGAGTCCTTCTCTCTTAGCAAAGGAAATTATCAATTTAATTAATGATGAGGAAAAGAGATCTATGATGATAAAGAAAGCACAACAATTTATTAAAAGATATTCGTGGGATTCAGTTGGCAAGAAATTAGAACAAATTTATGAAATGCTTTTAAATTATAAAAAATAAATTAACGATCTTAGGAACTCAATTTTTCTTTGACATGATCAAAACAGAGTTTGTTTGGATTTTCGAATTTTTTAATTTTCTCCCTAAAAACAAAATTAAATCTATTAGATAATGGACCTTGATGCAGAATCTCCATTGATCTTTTAATAATGATATTTATATCTTTAATATGTTCCAAGGGAAAACCATTATCTATCAAAAAATGTTCTTGCGGTGCTGTATCTCCCGGAAAATATTCAATACTAGGTACATTTAAAAGACTCGATTCACGAACGATTGTACCCCCTCCACTAATAATTAAAGCACTATAAAAGCAAAGATCGACTAAATTTGGTAAAAAGCGTGTTATCACAACATTTTTATTTCTTGAGAATTCCATCATCTTATTTTTGAGAAAATTTTGCTGCTTTTCCGTCCTTACAAGCAAGAAAAACTTGTAATTTGGAAATTCTTTATAAATAGATGGAAAAATATAATTGATCATTGTCTCATCAGGTTTAAGCTTATCAATAAAATATGATGCAAAAGAAGGTTCGCTTCTTATTATTACATATTTGCCCTTTTCTATATCAAATTTCTCAAGTATTTCTGGATTGGGAGAAAAATAGGAAAGCCAAGCAACCTCATCAATTCCATTATATCTTATTATTTTTTTTGGATCTGCATATAAATTAACATACCATTCCAGAGGTATGCATTGAGGTGTAATAATGTTATCAAGAAAGGGAAATATTAATTTACACACAGGTTCATTTCGTGGTTCATCATTAAAACCAATTGAGGGAATTCTTAAACCATAAGCTATCCTTGTCCCTTCAACGGAAGAAAATGTTATAAAATAATCTGGTGAAAAATTTTTTACATGAGGTAGTAGTCCATTTAGGCGTTGAATGTAGGTTTGTAGTTTATCTTCTAATTTCTCTCCTCCGTGTTTTCCAATTTTATGATAATCAATATTAAAGTTATCTAATATTTGAAAGGTTGAATCATAATCTCTCGCTGTAATGAGCAACTCTACTTCATAATTTTGAAACATTTCAAATAAGGATTTAAACATTACAGCAGTTTTCGGTTCTTCTACATCAAACCATATTTTTTTACCTGAAAGGTCCATAAAAAATCCCTAAATTGTATAAAAATTTGTATAGATTAAGATTTTTTTATTTCCAGTCATCAGGAACTTTTTTTAAGAAGATCCCGGGATTTCCTATTATAATATCTTTTTCATTAGTATCTTTTGTAATAACTGCTCCTGCTCCCACAATCGTCCCAAATCTTATTTTAATAGCAGGAAAAATTATCGAGTTGGCACCTAAAGATACATTATCTTCAATAGTAGGACCAATCAAATCATACTTTTTTCGCATCATATATTTATCATTTGTTAATTTGCTAAATGGTCCCATAAAAACATTATTCCCTATGCTTGAAAAAGGAGGGATATATACTCCAGTTTGAATACTGACATTTTTACCAATAGTTACATTCCCATCAATAATACTATTTGTTCCAATTATAGTATTCTCTGCTATTGTGCTCCTTTCTCGAATTAATACATTATGTCCAGTTTGACAATTATCTTCAATAGAAACTTCGGAATAAATAATTGTCCCTGCTCGTATAGTACAATTATTTCCGATCTCTATTTGTGGATTTTCAAAATCCGAAATTTTTTTTTTAGCAGTTATAATCTCTTTCAAATCATTTCTTTGAGGGTGCCCAATAATGCAATTATCTCCAATATATGTCCCGGAGTTTATTATTGCTCTACCATAGATTTTAACTCCTTTAGAAAGATATACATTGCTCTTAATTGTAACTCCCCTACCTATTACGACAAAATCGTCGATAAAAACACTATCATCAATCTTAGCATCAGGATTAATCATTATATTATCTAAATTTTTCATTTCCAAAGCTGTTTCTACAAAGAAATTTGGTATATATTTATTTAAATATCAGTTCTAGAATATTAAATTTTATTTTAAAAACAAGATTTCGAATTGAATCTTTTAGTTTTTAATCGTTTATTATTAAAATTGTAAATTAAGAAAGTTTTCTTAAGAAAAATCTTTTGGGCGGCTTTTTTATCTGTTACATTCACATGGGATTCTATTGCATTTAATACATTTATTTGGATATTTTTCTTTTAGAGCCTTTTCAAGATCAATTTCTAATAGATTTGCAATAGAAATTGTCCACGCAATAACATCTGCGAGCTCTTGTGATGCTTTTTCGATGTCAATTTTTTGTTCTTTCAATAAGTTGGCTAATTCTCCAATTTCCTCTATTAACCATATGAATGTGTTTTTAATACCCCTTTTAGAGTCTTGATGATAATAAATCTCTTTTATTAACCTCTGAAAATCAGAAATCTTCATGGAGGATTTTTCACGTCAATATTTAATAAATAAATGTTAACCGGCTGAACCTG
This sequence comes from Promethearchaeota archaeon, assembly GCA_048941265.1. Taxonomy (GTDB): domain Archaea; phylum Asgardarchaeota; class Lokiarchaeia; order Sigyniarchaeales; family SOKP01; genus LW40-45. Next base: position 27,970 of record JBHLNT010000018.1, on the reverse strand, counting down.
GAGTGAAGAGCCAATCAAGAATTCCTAAATGTGCCATAATTACGACACCAATTAATAAGGCTGACATCAATATAGTGCTTATTGGACCTATTTTAATACCAATTGAACTATCTTCAAAAAACCTCATTAATCCCGCCCCACCCGCAGGCATGGGCGAGCTTCCACTTCTTCTTTTTTTACGTCTAGATTGTCTTTGACGACTTGACATTATAAAAATTTCTTGGTATTGAATTCAACTTGATATATAATAAATAATCCACTAAAATTTTAAAGCTTTCTCAATTAATAAGAATAAAAATTTAATAAATTTTTATTAATTGTTTTAATTATTTTAAGTTAATTGTAGAAAGTTAAGATATTTTATGTTTAGGAAAAAAATAGTGTTATTTGTTTTCACTGGAATAATTTTAATGATTATTGGTTTTTCATTAATTCCCTCCTCATCAAGGGTTAATTATGATCAAAATTATGATTTAAAAGATAACAAACACCCAAAAATTGCAGCAAGTTTAGAGGGAGCAGATAATATATTAATTACTAAAATTGATCGAGAAGCTGAATTGAACGGATTTGGGTTAGTAAATATTGAAGACACGATTAAAATTCAAAATAAAAATGATAATCCGATTACAGCTATATATTTCGGAGTGCCATTAACTCAGGTTGATAATCTAGTCTTTTTTGAAGCAAGAGGAGAAGGTGGGAACACTTTATCTATTGAACAGAATGAGGTGGTTATGAAAGGTTTTGAAATGATTGCAATATATTTCGATTCGCCATTACGGCCCCAAGAAGCGATAGAGCTAAAAATCCTGCATTCTTATAAAGATATGTTAATTTATACTGAAGAACCATCCGTAATTCAACAAATAAATTTCACTGGTTATGTTTATCCTCTTATGCCTTATAGAGCCCAAGGTAGTATAAAAGCTATATACAAAATACCTGATACTGCTCTAACAACCCAATCAGATTGGGGTAAGGAAGATAGCGCAGAAGACACGATTACTTTTAATTTAGCAGATTTTTCACCTAGTAAAGATCATCTTGAACCTTTTTTAGAAAATTTGGAAGGTGGTGAACAAATTGAAATTCTGTTATCTGATGATGAGGTAACAAGATTGGAATTTAATGAAATAATAAGAGAAATCTATATCTCTCCTTGGGGTATTATTAAAGTAACGGAGGACTATGAGATTAGAAACAAAGGTGCGATTGACTTTAATGAATTAGAATTTGAAATTCCAGGGCCTGCTAAGGAGGTAAAAGTTTATGATGATTTAGGTGAGATATTAGGAGTCACTATAGACCCTGAGGAAAACTATTATAATTTAACATATAAAGATTTATATATTGATTTATCGGAAAATCGGGCTGATATTACTCCAGGTTCAAAATTCAAATTTACCATTCAATACTTTTTACCTTTTGAAAAATACTATTCATTAAATTGGTTTCAAATTTCAATTAAAATGGATTTATTAACCTCAATTTATGAATACTTGGGAAGAGATCAAACGATTAAACTTGTTATTGAGGGCTGTTTTAGTTTAGATTATGTGTCTGAACCCCCCGTTGCTATCGAACATTCTCAAAATTCTATTATATTAGTTTATGAATCTGATTATATCGTTCCATCTGAAGAATATGAAATTCAATTTACATATACACTTAATTATTTAGATATGAGTTTAAGGCCAATCGTATTTTTTATTCTTATCTCGCTAATCTCATCCTTATATGTATTTTTTGTTAAAACAAGAAAAGAATCCGTAGCTTATGCTGCTTTTAGAAAAGAATTACTTCCAATTAATGAAATACGTGAATTTTGCTCGTTATATGACGAAAGAAATGCACTCCTTATAGAAATCAGGCAAGCAGAGGAAGATTTAAGAAGAAAAAAGATAATTAAAAAGAAGTATCGAAATATTTTAGATAAAAATACAAAAAAAATAGAAGAAATTGAAAAAGAGATTATTCCATTTAGCAAAATTGTAAGAGATACAAATGCCACCTTTGAAAATATAATTAGCAAAATAGAGGTACTTGAAGCAGAGCGTTTAAGTGTTAATGATAGTTTAAATCTTTTAGAAGTTAGATATAGAAGAGGACGCCTTCCCTCAAGAAAGGCATATCTTAATTTAACTGAAAATTTTTTAAATAGAAGAAAAAGAATAGACAGAAGTATTGATAAAAATATACAACAATTAAGGAGTTATCTTCTATAATATCATAAAATTTATACGAATTTAATCTCTTAATAATTTTGGAGATTATTATGAAACCTTGGCTATTTGATATTCTTGCTTGTCCAATTGATAAACATTTTCCTTTAAAACTTTTTATTTTCAACTATGAAAATAAACCAGAAGATTTTGAATCATTTCTAAATATTTATGACAAAAGAGATATCGAACAGATTAAAAAGGAAGATATTATAAAAATTCTTAAGAAAGATCAAAACCTTTACCTCAAAGATAATGTTATTATTGAAGAAAATACACTAGAAGTGTATCTTGATCTGATAATTTCAAGCCTTAATGAATTGATCAATATTAGGGATAAATCTCCTTATGATATAAGCAAAAAAACTCTTGATATTGCAAGAACAGTGATTAAGCAGCGGATAATAGAATTCTCTAAAAATTTAAATAAGGAAAAAGTAGAGGAAATTTTACCTGAACTCTATTTAATAAATAAGCTAAAAATCGAATCTGAAATCGAATCCGGAATTTTATTTTGTGAAAAATGTTATCGTTGGTTTCCCATAATAGAGACAATACCACAAATGCTCCCTGATGAATATAGAGATGAGCAAAAAGAGATTGAATTTCTGAAAACCAATAAAAATTTATTAGATGATGAATTTTTAAACCAAGACCTAAAACCTTTTAACATATAAAATCATTAAAGCCCGGTGGTGTAGTGGCCAAGCATTTGGGGCTTTGAACCCCGCGACTATATGACTCATTACGAGACGTATCGCAAACACGGTTCGAATCCGTGCCGGGCTATTTTATTTATATATCTCATAATTTTACATTAGATCCAAATTGATATTTAAAAAATAAAAGGTTTTTATGAAACAAATATTTTAAATTTTAAAACTATTTATTAAAGGATTTTAGCAAAACAAATCAATAAAAATACATAAAATGTTAAGAATATCCGAAATGAAATGGGGATTATTAGAAATTTTCTATATTTTAATAGTTTTTGCGACGGGGTTTATAGTGACTCTGTTGCTTATTCCCTATTTAATTAAAATAATGAAAAAAAAAGGATATGTTGGATATGATATCCATAAAAATGAGAATCCAGAGGTAGCAGAATCCGGCGGTATTAGTATGGTTATCGGAATATTTATCTCATCTGTCTTGCTATTGACCTTATTCCCGAAATTTTTTAATGAGATCTTAATTTTTATACTAACCGTTATTTTAGCGGGAATAATTGGCCTGATAGATGATAGAATTAAATTGAGATCGAGGTATAAAATCGCTTTAACCATCTTTACCGGAAGTTTTATTTTTTTTGCCAATTATTTCGGTTTTATTCATATCTCGTCACCTATTATTCCTTTTCTCGGAGCAACAAGATTAACTATAATATATCCATTATTGATTCCAATAATAATAGCAGTCTTTGCTAATACGGTAAATATGTTGGAAGGGTATAATGGTGAAGGTAGTGGAACATGTTTAATAGCCGTTTTTTTTATTTTAATATGTGCCATAATATGGGATTCGGCAGAAGCATTACTCTTTTCTATAGTTGCGATTGCAGTAATTATTCCCTTTTATTTATATAATAAATATCCCGCAAAAATTTTCCCTGGAGATGTTGGTACGTTGAGTATGGGAGCTATGATTGCATGTATTGCATTATTTGGCTCTATTGAAGTTGCTGTATTCTGTGCTATTTTAATTCACGTATTTAATAGTTTTTATGTGATTAGTTCTGTTAAAGGTTTTATTGAAAGTTCTGTAATTATAGAAACTAAACATGATGTTATTTTATTAGAAAATGATCTAATTAAGGCATCTGATCAAAGAGATGCTGCCTTGACGTTACCTAGGTTAATTCTTGTGAAAGGACCCTTAACAGAACCAGAATTAGTCAAAAATTTTTATGTAATTTCCATTATATGCGGATTTTTCTCAATTATTGCCGTTCTATTAATGCAATGGACAAGTGGTAAGCTAAATCTTATAATACCAATTACTATTATATGCATTTTTATAATTCCTACATCATTTTTATTATATAAATTTCCAAGAATTAGAGGAATTATCTTTTTAATGATCATACTATTACTTGCGAGTATGGCTTTTTTAATAATTATTGATTTATTTATTATGCCCCTAAAATATCCAGATATCAATTTATTAGTTGTGAGAGTACCTGCCAATATTGTCTTTTCATTTTTACTCTATTTTCCTATGCTATTAATCTGGTACTATATGACTATTCGATATTTTTGGGCTCAAATTAATAAGATAAAAAGTCTTGAAGCATAAAATACAAAAAATATAATTTTTTGACCATACAAGTTGTCATTTTATAAATTAATTATCATTTACTTAACCATAATAATTTGTGTTTTAATGAACGATTCTTACGTATTTTTATAGGTTTAAATTAATATTTTAAGATTTATAGCAATAAATTAAGTTCCATAGGTATTTTCATTGAAAAAGGTAGCAAGGTATTTACTATTAATTTTTTATATTTTTGGCTCAATAATTACATTTTACTTGGTTGGATTTATTTTTTTTCAACCAGATTGGTCTGAAATTTTTATTGATTGGAGTTTCTATGTTGTAGTTTTCCTTTATTTTATTACAATTCAAGAATTCGTGCATTGGGCAAAGATAGGGCGCCGTAGCGAAATGAGTGATCTTGTTGCTATTGCATTTTTCTTCTTTCTAATTTTCTTCTTCACGAAAGACCTTTTAACCTCATTGATGGGTGCTTTTAGTATATATTTATGGTTTGGAATATTTGAGTTGAAAGATTATCCAATCCTAAATAAAATTCTAGTAATATCTTTAGTAACATACAATGTAATATTCATAGCTGGATTATTTTCTGCATATTTAAATAATCCATTTTATCTTAATACTGCATTTGCTTTTTCATTTTGGATTATTCTTGGCTTAGGTTTTATATTATTTGGAAGAAAATATATTATAGTATGGAGGTTCATGAGTCCAGCATATCTCACATTATTTTTATACATTATCGCATGGTTAGCAGTGATTTTTATTAACCAATATACTCTAATCGATTTTAGTATCCATACTCCTTTTGGTCCATTTGAAGTCCAATTAATATATCCAGTCTTAATTATAGTTAATTGGATAGTATATTTCATTTCTGGTCCAATTCTTGACAAATTATTAGGAATCAAACGAGTAGATGATGAAGAGTTATTAAATTTAGTTGAAAATGTTAAGAATGATATTGGGATTAAAGGAAAAGTTAAGGTTGGTTTTGGTAAATATCCGATTTTAAATGCTTTGGCTTACGGTTCCTTTTTTGATAAAAGAATTGCTGTTATTGCGGAATCAAAAGATCAAATACCTGAAGATGAGTTGAAAGGAATAGTTGCACATGAATTATCCCATACAAAGGGAAATCATACTCTTATTTTAACTTTTATAGCTACTATTGATTTATTTATACGTATGATCTTAGATTTGCCAGCGACTTATTATGATTATACTTTTGGTAATCCGAAAATTCCAATGATATATTTTATCCTCCTTAATATCGTGATCTATATGTTCATTTATATTTTCGTAAGAATCCTAGAAGGAAATGCTGATTTGTATGCAAAGAAATCTGGTTATGCAAAAGAACTTGCTAAAGCACTTTATAATTTAGAAAGCTTTTATGCAACAGGTCGGGAATTTGGATTAAATACAATGCTATTATGCGATGAAAAAATAACAAGAGAAAATCAAATATTAGACTATATTAAAACAGCAGAATATTTATATAGTTCAATGATTAAACCTTCCAGAGGATCACTTTTAGCTAATTTTATGAATTCCCATCCTCCTTCATATTTTAGAATCGCAGCAATTTTAAGTGACGAATTGAAACCTGGTAAAGAAGCATTGCTTCCATTTATCTGTTTAAAAAGATCAAAACAAATTAAATATGCAATGAAATTTGAAAAAGCACGTAAAGCATTTAAAATTATAGCTAATGAGAAATTTAAGGAGTTATTTGATATTAATAATATATCAAAAATAATCGAACGGCTTGAAAGAAAAACATTATATAAATATGAACTTAACAATGAATTTATATTTAAAAATTTAATTACAGAGGAACTAATTATCGGCAGATTAGATGATATTCAATTTCTTGATGAAGTATGCGATGCTGATCAATACATTATTACAAATCTAAAAACTAATCAAAAAGAATATCTTAATGCTTCTATATTTAGTAAAATTAGGATAAAATTTGGTGAAAGATATTATTTTAAAAACACACCGTTTATCTTAAATGATATCCTTTTGAATGAAGATAAAAAAGGGGGAAATTATCTTTTTCTTGCTGAGGGTAAAAAAATCTTAAAACCTATTAGAAAAACGAAATTGCCCAATTCAGATGAAATAATAAAGAGTTTTGAGGATATGGATGTTTTCCTTAAAATGAAAGGAAAATTAAAAGTTTTTAAATGCATAAATGTGAAATTAGCAAAAATTTTAGATGATTACGAGATAGAACTAAAAAATTCTTTAGATGAAAGTAGTATTAAATATTACCTAAAAGATCTAATAATTCGCCCTAAGACGATTTATCTCTCCATTAGTAATAATTTAGATTTTCGAAATTCTGAGATTGATTTAATAAATTGGATGATAAAAAATCAGGTTTTTTCATATATTTACCTTAAGAAACCCGTAAATAATTTAGAAATAGGTTACATTCAATTGGTAAATGTTAACAGAAGTAATTTAAAGAAAAACGTCAACAATGAAGAAATTGAAACCCAGAATAGTATTATTGTTAAAAATATATTCGGCAAAGAAAAAACTATCGAATATAACTCATTAGAATTAATAACTTTTGACTATAATACTGCTATGATGCAATTAAAATCTGAAACAAGTATGTTTAGCAGACTGGGATATAAAATCTTGCATAAATTTAAACCAAGGAGCATTTTTTACGTTAATAAACTTTAATTTAAATGCGTTTTTTAGAAATTTATAATGTCTAGTAGAATTAAAAATATTCTTAACCTATTACGTGTCAGACAATATTATAAAAATACTTTAATTTTCTGGGGAGCTTTTTTTAGTGAAAGTTTACTAGATTTTTCTCTTTACCCTATTCTCTTTCTAGGATTTATTTTATTATGCTGTGCTTCATCTATTAATTACATTATAAATGATATTAGGGATATAGAGAAGGATCAAAGGCATCCTGAAAAAATGAAAAACAGACCTCTCGCTTCAGGAGAGATTTCAGTAACATTTGCTCTATTATTATTAATTTTATTAACAGCAATAATTGGGTTCTCACTCTTATTCATTATATCTAACTGGAATTTTGCTATAATGATATTATTAGTTATAATAACTGGACAATTATATAATCATGTGTTTAAAAAATATGCTTTTATTGATATTTTATGTTTATCGATAATTTATTTATGGCGTGCTTTAGCAGGCTGCTTTTTAATTGATGTTTTTATCTCACCTTGGTTATTCTTGGCAATATTTGAAATAGCTCTTTTTCTAGTTATCGCTAAAAGAAAGGGAGATCTTATGTTATTGAATTCTTTAGGTGAAGAAAATGCTATTGCTCATAAGAAAAGCTATGACCAGTATTCAATTAAACTATTAGAACAGTTTCATGTGATAATAGCAGGTTCACTATTTATTACTTATTCTCTTTATCTTATCATTCATTTTAATCTATTTGCAGCAGAAAGAGTCAATCTGCACGAATATTTAGCAATTTTAACAATTCCATTAATTTTATATGTAATTTTCAGATATATGTATTTAACATCAGCTAAACCTGAAATTGCTCGAAATACTGAGAAAGCATTTCTCGATAAAGGCATGATTATTGCCGGAGTTTTTTTTGTAGGAATTCTGTCCTATTCTTTTTATTTTGATGAATTTATACTCTTAATAAATAATTTATTCTAAGGTAAACCTTGTTGAATATTATTAAATTGGACCTACATTTACATACTATTTATTCTGGAGATTCATTAATCGCTCCCGAATCTGCTTTAAAATTTGCCAAAATTAAGAAATTGGATGGGTTCGCCATAACTGATCATAATACTTTAAAAGCATATAATATTTTAAAAAAAAAAAATCATAATAATGAATTAATCATCATTCCAGGAATGGAAATTAAAACTCACATTGGAGAAATCATTGCTATTTTTATTAATGAAGAAATTAAAACTAGTGAGAATGATTTTTTTGGTATAGTTGAAAAAGTAAAAGAAAATAATGGATTAGTTATCGTTCCTCATCCATTTGATTTTTTAAGAGATAATCGTTTAAAAATTAATCTATTACCAGATAATATTATCAAAAAATATATAGATGGTATAGAAATAATTAATTCTAGAATAATTTTTAAAAAATGCATCAACAAAGCACGAAAATTTAATAAAAAGCATCAACTTTTTGAAACTGGTGGCTCTGATGCTCATTCAAATGAGGAAATTGGAAATGCTTATACGGTCATTAGTGATGCTGACTATTCTCTTGAAAATATTAGAAAAAGTTTGTTAGCAAATAAATCAAAAAGCATGGGAGTACTTTCAAGTCCTTTTGTACATGCTAAAACCGTTTTCAATAAATTAAAAAAGGGATTCTACTTTTAAATGCATGATAATGTCAGATAAACCTCAAATCTTCGTCATAAAAACATCACCAGATACTGTTCTAGATGACTACTCTAAATTGATGCATCTCGCTCAATATCAAAAACGATTCCCAAAAGACCTTAAAACCATCATTAAACTCAACCTTAGCTGGTCGAAATTCTTTCCCGCATGCTCTAGCCCACCTTGGCAAGTGGAAGGAGTCTTAAAGACCATGTTAGAAGATGGTTATGACCCGAAAAAAATCTTTACCGCTGAAAACAGGACGGTGGTGACAAATATCGCAAAAGGGCTTTCCGGAAATCGCTGGGAATCAATAATTAAAAAATATGGAGCTTGGTTCGTTCCTTTAACCAGAGTTCCGTTCATTCCCTATAATGACGAATTACGTTCAAAATTTGAAACATTAAAAGATAAAGAATTACACGTATTAGATTCTAAGATATTTCCAAAAGGATTTAAAATACCACAATTTTATCTTGGGAAGCCAATTATTCATACTCCCACCATGAAAACACACGGTCATACTGGCGCTGTCGGAGGCTCTTTAAAACAGACCAATGAAGCGTTAAAGAATGGAGGTATAACATGCGCTCTTAAGAACGCCTTCGGAGGTCTTTTGACAAAAAGACGTCATTTTAGTCATCAATATATGTCGGAGGTATTGGTAGATCTTCTAATAATACAGAAACAGATACACCCCGAAATTATGGCAGTTGTAGATGGAACCGTTTGTGGAGATGGTGCAGGACCGAGGACCATGATACCGTGCATAAAAAATTATTTGCTCGCTGGTTATGACCAAGTTGCTGTTGATGCAGTTGTTGCTAAAATGATGGGCTTTGACCCCATGTCTCTTCCCGCTATAAAAATTGCCCATGATGAAGGTTTGGGATGTGGAGATTTTGATCAAATTGAGATTATTGGAGAGGATGTGTCCGAATTAAACTGGAAATTCGAAGTAAAGCGCAGCTTGGTCATTTGGGGTGATCAGATGGTAAGAAAAGGCAAATTATCTTTTTTACATCCATTAATGCATAACAAACTCTTTATGGTTTTACCCATTTTGGGTTCAATGGTGTATCATGACATGTTTTGGTATCCTACAGTCGGTAAAAAAAGGATTAGAGGATTCATGGAGACAGAATGGGGTAAAAAATTTGAGAATTATCCAACAAGTACCCCAGGAAAAATTAATAAGCATAATTAATGATAGATAATGACATACTTTATTTAGGAAAAATTTATTTTATTAAATTAGGGATACTACTAAAAAAACGAACTACCATTAAAAATTATGATTAGTGAATTTCGAAATACCTGTGAAATATACGGAATTGACGGAGGAATTATTAAATATATTCAAGAAATAAATACCCTAGGATACAGAACTATTATGTCTTGTTCTGGAATGAAAAAAGATCACTATGGAACCCATAAATGCCCTTTTATCTGTTTTGAAATGCCAAAATTATCAAATAATAATGAAATTAAATATCTCCAATTTATTGGAGATTGTCTTTTCAACTCTAGCTGGTTTGTCGAATATTTTCCGCGATATATAGTCGGTTATTTGCCATGGGGTCTGAATGATTCCATTATAGAACAACGTTTCCAAAAATTTGTAAACAATCTAAAGATGAGAGATTTTTTCAAATATTCCTACTAAAATCAGATTTAATCTTTTTTAGAATTAAAATTTATATCTATTTTATAGAAACTGAGATTTTCTACTTAACACTACACAATTAAATTGATTTTTTCCCTAAAATTGATCTCTAAGCTTTCTTTTTCGAGTTTAAAATGTATCAAAAATTCTATTGAACCTCCTTTGCCTAAGATTGGTGATTTCATTACATTATATGGAAAAATTTCGTTATTAATAGACCAAGATATTAAGCTTAATAAAATTTGCTTTAGTTTTTGAGGATCTTGAATGGTTTGGAAATTATTTACCCCTTTAAACTTAGCTTCAAAAATAGGTTTTGTTAATGTAATTATATCACCAGTCGGTTTAATGAAATTTTTAATATTAGGTAGGATCTCTTTCAATGAGGCAAAAGTAACATCAATGCTACAAAAATCTACCTTCTCATCTAATTCTTTTAGTAAGCGAGCATCCACCCCTAATAAAGGTATCACTTGTTCTTTCATTTTTTCACACCTCAAAGAAGGATGAAGGAGATCAGTGGCAGTATCAATTGCATAGACTCTTAAAGCTCCATGTTTCAAAAGACAATCAGTAAAACCTCCAACTGAACTTCCAATATCTGCACACACTTTTTCCTTTACTGAAATCGAAAATTCTTTTAACGCAGCTTCTAATTTAAGACCTCCTTTGCCAACGTAAGGAAATTGCGCTTTTAACTGAATTTGGCAAATATTATCAACTCTTTTACCGGGTTTTAGAACCTCAACACCATCCACAAGCGCATAGCCATTTCGTATTAACCACTGCGCTTTTGTTCTACTTTCTACAAGACGTCTTTCAACTAATAAAATATCAATCCTTTCTTTCATGCTCTATTATCAATAGAAATGTTTTCTCTAATTTCATTAGTGATTTTAATTTAATAAGCAACTCTAAAAAATATAGTTAATTCAACCCAAAACATTAATTTTTTCTTTCTTCGCCGAATTTTAATAACTTTCCTAGATCTAAAGCAGATTCTATTTTGCCAATTCTGACATATTTTCTCTGCTCTATTTTAATTGCAATTATTAAACTTAAAATACCAATTCCAGCCTTCAAAGATGCTTTTGGTCCCAATTTTTTATACGTGAATCTAAGTAGGAGAGTAAATAAAAACATAGTAGCTATTATTGGAATCCAGATAGTTATTGCGTTTAAACTCTGGTAAAAAAGTAAATATAGAAAATTATGCACTAAGAAGATAGTAAATGAATAATATGAATAGTAATAAAATAAATTATAATTCCTCTTGGTTTTAATAAGCTCAAATTCTTCAATCCATATAAATGCAGAAACTATTAAACAAATAATTCCAATTGCATAAACTATGGCTGAAAATGAGGAATATGTGAAAAAACTCGGGAATTGGAATAAGATTGCAAAAACGGTTAAACAGATCCCTATAATAAAATATGGAAAAATAAACTTATTCTTAAAAGCGTGATTTCTCTTATGTTTTTCTTCGATTAAGTTGATCTCATATAATATCTCCCCTGCTACAGTTCCCATAAGAAAAATTACAAAAAACGGAATGATGGGATATAAATCTAAGGGATTATATAAAATGTGATAGAGAATTCCATAAATATTATAATATTGCCCTTGAAAAGGTTTAAGTAGCTCTAATACAATAAAATTAATTATCAATATGGCAGTTCCAAAAATTATCCTAAATATTTTTGTTGTTCTTAAAAAGGGCCAGGCGAGCAAGAGCGAAAAAGCAATCGTTTGTAATACAAACCACGCCCAAATCCATGTAAGGTCGTTAATTGCTATTGCTATAGGGATATTATAAAGAAACGCTATTAATAAAAGCAATAAAGCTCTAAGTAAATATCCATTTCTAACCATATTTATACTAAAATCCTCTGATTCATCAACCATTATTAAACTTTTCTTATATGCAAATATACCACTCATGCCTGAAAGAAATAAGAATCCTCCCGCTGCGATAGGTCCGAGAGCATAATAAACAAATAAATATAACCAATAATCTTTGGGGATTATCCACCAATTAAGAATATGCCCAAATACCATGCCAAAGACAGCAATCCCACGAATAATATCAATAGATTTATATCTTTTCATGTTAATTCTCTTAAATAATTAATGCTAATTAAAAATATTTCTCTTTTATATTGCATCTCATTTGTTTTATTTAATACTTTTCGTTTATCAATAAATTTTATGCTTTTTGAACGCATACTAAGATTTTAGTTAAAGCACTTCTAACTTAATGGGGTTTAAATCGTTTTCTAAAAAATAATTATGAAATGATGAGTTCAGTAGAAGTAAAATCATTTTTAACGCAGAAAATTAAAATTAAAAAGAAATTTTCTAAGGATGAGTTTGACTTCTATCATTTTTTTTTAGAAATCACAGATGTTCATCCGGATAACGTAATTTTCATGCCTCCTTACGTTTTCTTCTTTGCTGAGAATGAAAATTACTATAAAGGTAAAAGAAAATTAAAAACAGTAAGAAAGTTATTGGCAAATAAGAAAGTAATGATAATAAAAACCGAACCTACTCTTATTAGATTACTATTTAGTCTTTTTCCGGATACGTATATTCATGATATTCTATTAGATATTAAAGAAAATGGTACAAAACAAATTACAATAGAATTTTATTTTTATGAGGACAGAGCCATTGCTGTTGGTAGAAAGGGGACTTACATCAAAACTATTAATCGAATTTTTAACGAGCGTATTTACTTAGAAAACAAATGTACTCCAATAGAAATAAGATGCCATTCTATAAATTAATCCATTTCCCTTCCATCCTATTAGATATGAATAAAAGACTTCCAAATTCCTAATTTCTATTCCTCAAGCATATTATTTTTACTATTTTGTATTTCCTTTATTATTTGAGATGATTCACTAAGAGAGAGTTCTCCATTTAATACCTGTGCTGCTATATCTGCTATTTGTTCAAATATTTCTGATTTCTTATTCAAATTTTCTTGCTTATCTTTTTTAAAAACTTCTTGTTTTGATGATTTTGATTTTATTTGATTAAAAATTAAATGATAATTACTTTTATTAACTTCAATCCCATCCCTTAATGCTAATACTAACGCAGAAATCTCATCTTTAGAGATTTTCCTTTCCTTATCCTTTCTGTAAACTTTAATTTTTGATGATTTAAACTCATCAATCAATAAAATTTTTATATCGTTTTCGCTACTAAATATACTAGATATTATATCAACTAAATCTCGAGTAAGCGGAAGAATACCTCTTCCAAATTTAAAAACTAAATTCATTGAATCTGGATAATTCTTTTTAAAATATTGAACATAGTTTTTTATCTTCTTAATTAAATCTCTTATTTCAAAACAACAGTAGGAAATTAAAAAGTAATCATCCAAAAAAATAACTAAACCAGATTTATTTCCGGGGTCAATAGAAAACATAAGTTCTGAATAATGTTCTTTATATCCTATTCTATATGTCGAAATAACTTTTAAAATATACTCCTCGAAAGATTCTTCATTTGAATATGTAAGAAAATTGCCTTTTTTTTGAAAATGTTCACGATTTTTAACTTCTTCTAATGTTGTTAAAATTATTGAGGGAAATGTTGGAAATTTATTCTTTAAACTAAGTATATTGAATGGTATATGGAACCGATTCAATTCCTTATTGAGTTTATAAAAAAAGTTCAAATTTTCAGTTAAAACATATAATTTATTCCTTTCTCTCACATTAAAAATATTAATGTTTTAATTTCCATGTTATTAATATTAATTAACGATAAAATTAAAAAGTTTTAATCATGAATTTTCCCACTCCGAAATTAAATGAATTTTTTAATTCATCCAAGCCAATTTCCGGTATCCTCTCTGTTTTTGGTGATTTTGGAGTAGGTAAAACGACGTTGGCTCTTCAAATTGCGATGAAGACCGCAAAAGAAGGGCCTATTGTGTTCATTTATAGTAAACCTAATTTTCCTTATGAGAAAGTAAGTAAGATCCTTAATGAAAAATCATCGCATATTTTAAATAATATCATCTTTATATGTGCCTTAAATTTTGCAGATTTATGTACACTTGTATTTAATCTTGAGTTATTAACCCTTACTTTTTTAAAGGAGATTAAAACTCCTATAAGATTAATTGTTATAGATTCTATTACTGATTTATATCGTTTAGAATTAAATAGGGACAAAAAGGAAAAAAATTTCAGCCTTAATTACCAATTAAATCAGATACTCGCAATATTGTATAATATAAATGATACTTATAGGACTGAAATTTTAATTGTCAATGAAATAAGCCGGAAAAATTATGGAGATACTACAAAAGAAGTGCAAAGTGGAGGCAACGTTGTGGATTATTGGATTAAGTCTTCGATACAAATTAGGAGAACCAAAAAATTAAATGTGAGAAAATTAAGTTTAATAAAAGATTCTGAAATAAAATCATTTAACTTTCTATTAGATTTATCGGAATATGGATTTAAATAATTAATTCTTAAAGTACAAAAAAATTTCAATTTAAAACTCAAACATCCCCTTTTGAATCATTATCTCTAAAGTGTGCTTTGAAGAACTAATCACTTCAGATCGAAAGGGCGGTTTTTCTAAAATTTCAGCAACACTATCCAAAAAAAATCTTGAAATAATTTTACAACTACGATTTAAGTCTCTTATTCGTTTGGTAATTAAAAATGAATCTTTTACTTCAGGAATTGTATTTATTATACAATCAACTTCTTCAATATTTACTTTTTGTAAGGTTGCTAAATCCTTTGGATCTCCTGGAACGATATAATCCATATTATCAATAAAATCGCTTATTAAATCCTCGTTTTCTTCAACGAGTTGAAACTTTACATAATCTTTTTGCTTTAATCTTTCAATTAACCTTAGTGAAATATGATTCAAACCAATTATAAGTACTTTTTTATAATTAGCCTTTCGAACTTTATTCACAATAACATCCGCAGCATACATAGACGTACTTATAGTCTCCGCACCATACGTTTTTGAAATTAATTCTCCCACATCATCCTCAAATATTCGAGCTATTAACCTACAAGACGGATTAAGTCTTCTAACATTATGATTTACGACTAATTGAACTTCAAAATCATCCGAAGTAACGAACACAGCTTTTGCTTTTTCAACTCCGGCATCTTTTAAGGCTTCTATATTTATGGGAGTATCATTTACTACCGCTTCTTCTTTCATTACGAGATCTTCTACTAAATCATAATTTTCCTCTATAATTACGTATTTAATTTTCTTATCTGCTAAATATGCCGCTATCCGTTTACCTATATGAGTATATCCAATTATCACTACATGATTAGAATTTTTTTTTGAAACTTCTCTCGATGCAATACATGGATTATATTTTCGGAATAATTCTATTGTTATTAATCCAAACACTAAACCAAAAATAATGAACTCGGAGAATGCAGAATAAAAATTCCCATATAAACTATTATGTTGTATAAAAAAAAACACAATTAATCCGCTCGTAGTAGTACTGCCTGTAATTATGGAAAAATAGAGGAAATTGATGAAAAACCAGAGAATAACGATGGAAAATGCCACACTATTTTCTTTTAATAATAACTTAATTTTGATAAATTGCTTTATAAACAACGAATTTCACCTCAATGACGTTCTCTGAGAATATAGTGGTGGATAAACTAATTTAATATTTGTATATATGAAATATATAGTACATATATTCTATATAACTCTTGTTTTATAATTATTCGATTGGAATTAAAATTTTTAAAAAAAACTATAAGATATAAATTGTTATCTAAAATCGTTCAATATTTTAAATAAGTTGTGAAAATTATTATCACTAAATTATTATCACTTAAAATGAGCGATAAAAAAGAAAAAATTAAGCTTTCTAAATGGTTAGAAACCAATTTACCTCATTATTTTTCCGATAGAGGAGATTTGATTAATTTAATTGAGACCATTGCGGAAGCGACAATCCCTATAAGAGGTTTATTAGAAAAAGGATTAACCTCCCGAGAAATACAATATAGAATGTCACTTGAAGCGCCTTTAGAAGATTCTAAGAATATCTATGATGAGGAGCAAATTCATGAAGATCTACTCACCCATTCAATTATATTAAAAGCAGTTCAAGGTGGTGATACTGATTATGCGTTTATCGCCTCTGAAGAAGCTGATCCTATTGTGAGTAATGGTAAGTTTGGAATAACCACCGATCCTGTTGATGGTTCTTCAAATGTTGCAGTAAACAGAACAGTGGGCACAATTGTTGGTATTTACAATTTTGAGGGTAAAATCGTGTGCTCTTTTTATGTACTTTATGGAATTTTTACCAACCTAATCTTGGCAGTAAATGGTGTAGTAGCGGAATTTTATTTAGACACAGTACCCTATTCAATGACATTTTATCATTATATCTTCCGAAATTTCCTTACTCTTCCTGATCCAGAACAAGGTGGAATAAGATGCTTAGGGGGAGATTCTACTCAATGGTCTCCAAAATGTAATGAATTTGAAAAAAAATTAATCAAGAAACATTTTAAAGATAGATATAGCGGGAGTTTTGTTGGCGATTTTCATGCGATTTTATTTTACGGAGGAGTATATAGCTATTTTCCTTTCCCAAAACCAAAACTACGACTGTTTTATGAATGGCTTCCGTTAGCTTTTATTATCAAGACTTTGGGAGGTGAATTTCTAATCATTGATAATCAAAATAAAATCACAAATATGGAAGATATCGAACCTCTGACCAAACATAACATTACCAAAATACATGCTACAACCTGTGGGGGATTAATAGGAAGTAAAACTGCTGTGGAATGGTTCATAGATATAGGAAATTAAAAGTATATTAATTTTAAGATTTCCTTATCTTGTGATAAATTCGGATACTTTTTCAGCAAATTCATTAATATTTTTATCTTGATCTGGTTCTGCAGGACCCTTTGTTTTAATCATCTTAATATTTAGGATATCCGGTAAATATTCTTTAACTACATTATTTTCTTCTAAAACTTTTGCCATTTTAGCATAATTAGATTCCCACTTTAAAGTATGGGTATATAATGTAGCTGCTTTAGAAATTGGATTTGGTAAAATTGATCCTAGTTTATTAACAAATTTCTTGACTTTCTTATCTGGGCTGCCTATAATAATTCGAGATCCTACTATTATAAGATGGGGAGAATCCTCAACAATTAAATCAGGTTTTATTTTAGCGACATCTCCAATGGAAACATCAAATTTTTCGCTTAAAATGCTTTTTAAGTTTTCACACACACTTTTACAATTACCGTGTTTAGTATGATAAATTATCCATATTTTTACCATATTATTAACCTATTTTTATTATTTTATTTTTATAATAGATGTAATGGGGAATTATATAAAATAATAAGTTAGTCCAATTTTTATCGATTTTATATTACAATATTTAATTTAATCATTGAAATTTATTATTATTTGAAGATGGAAAAAAAAGATCTGATAATGATTAGAGAAAGCACAGCAGAAATATATGTTCATAATTCTGATAAAGATTCAATTCCCTCAAAATCTATGAATGTTTTTTATAATAAAAAGATGGAGATAAATCGAGATATTTCAAACTTGGCCATAATGGCTTATAACGAGCTATATAATCCAGATAAGTTAATAATTATAGATTCTATGGCTGGAACTGGGATCGGCTCAATTCGTATGATAAAAGAATGCCAGAATATTCAAAAAATTTATATTAATGATATAAATCCTTTAGCAGTTGAATTAATTCACAAAAATATCTCTATAAACAACTTAAATAACTCTCAAATTCGAATTATTATTTCTAGAAAAGACGCAAATTTCTTGTTTTCTAAAATTGCGCAAAAAAATCGCATGAATTCTGAGATAATTATAAAGAAACCAAATATTATATCGATAGACCCATTCGGGACTCCAAATCTCTATTTAGACTCTGCCTTTAAAGCAATTCAGAGAGTCAATGGATTGATGTGCGTCACCGCCACGGATACAGCAGTTTTATTTGGAATAAAACCAACTTCCTGTATTCGAAAATATATGTCTAAGCCCCTACATACTGAATATTGTAAAGAAGTGGGCGCTCGGATTTTAATTTACCTCATCTCAAGAATGGCAAACATAAATGGGATGGGGATTTTTCCCTTACTCACTTTTTACGCAAATCATTTTATAAGAGTTTTTTGCTTAACTTTGAAAAATAAGCATAAGATTTCAAATTCTTTTGAGAATTATGGTTATATTGTTCATTGCAGGAATTGTAATTATCGAAAGGCATTTAAAAATAATCCCTTACAATTTCTACAAGAATGCCCCTCCTGTAATACTATTGAAAAAATGGATTATACTGGCCCATTGTGGGTGGATCAGATGCACGATAAAATATTTATCAATAAACTAATTGATTTAAATGAGAATTGTGGATATTATAATAAAAAACGAATTCATAAACTTTTGAAATTAGCAAGTGACGAAATAAATATGCCAATTTCTTATTATAATCTGCATAAACTTTGTCAAAAATTAAACCTTCCTTATGTGCCAAAAATCGACGAGATTATTCAGATTATAAAAAAAAAGGGCTATAAAGTTTCAAGAACTCATTTTGATTACTTATCAATAAAGACAAATATGGATTTAAAATCTCTTAAAAATTGCTTATTAGAATTTAAAAATTAAAATGCAGTGAAATATATTGTCTAAAAATCCACATATGCATAGAAAAGATGCACATTATAAACAAGCAAAAAAGAAAGGTTATCGTGCAAGATCTGCTTATAAACTATTAGATATTCAAGAGAGATTTAATATATTTAAAAGAACATTCTATATTTTGGATCTGGGAAGTGCACCTGGCTCTTGGCTCCAAATATCAAGAAATTTTGCAGAAGAAAATTTAAAAAAATACGAAGACCAATATTATCACCGGGATCATTTTAAAATCTTAGGCGTTGACGTCAAAAACATATCTCCTCTTAATGATATTAAAACACTAAAAATTGATATTAATCATCCAGAATTTCAAGATGAAATTGATAATTTTTTTCAATTTAAAAAGTTAGACCTTATTCTCTCTGATGCATCAATAAATAAATCGGGTAATAAATTTTCAGATCAAATTAGACAAAATCGCCTCTGTTATAGAATTTTAGAGATTGCTAAAAGAAATTTGAAGTTTAAAGGAGTTTTAGTTCTTAAAGCGTTTCAAGGACAAGATTTTGATAACTTAATTAATTCTATGAAAAATGAATACCAATTTGTTAAAAGTTACAAACCTAAAGCTTCAAAAAAACAGAGTAATGAGATTTATCTCATAGGATTAAAGAAAAAATAGATATGATTTTAATTAATTCAAATTAGGAGAAAATTACAATTCCTCAATCTGTTCTTCTTGTTCAACATCTTCAAAGTTTATCTTATACTCTCTGCCTTCCACAGATGCTTCAATCCATTCAGTTAACCAAGGACAGTGGTGAGGATTGAGTTTGCTGGGATTTGTATCATTACATCTGTCAACGACATAAGGACAAATAAAACATGGCTGATATCCGAAAAGATCCCAAATAAAATCTTTTTTCTTTTTATTTACTTTTATATCTTTAACCTTTATATCCTCATATTCTTCAATTGCACAAATTCGTTTTGTCCAAGAACTATCTATAAGTTCACGATTTATTTTTATTTTTGACTGTAACGATAAAACTTCTAAAATTTCCTCTAAATCATCCTGTTTTTTATTAGAAAGCTCTGAAAGCTCATTAAAATACAATTCCTTATGACGATTAATTAAATTAAGAATTATTTTTTCATCTTTTTTTAATGTACGTCCAATTTGTTTTCTCGTCTCCTCGATTCTTTCAATCCTACGTTCTGCGACTGTTTTATCTTCTACTCCGCCTTCTACTCGCTCTTTTATTTTACATTTATGCCTAGAGAGATAAGCAAAACTTTTGCCACAATAAGGACAAGTCTCTTTCTTTTTCTTAGCCATTAGAGGGATCTACCTTTCAATTCAAATAATATTGAGGAATACTTAAATAATTCACGTAAAGTACTTCAAATTAAATAAATGGTTTTTTTAATATTAAAATACAAAATTTCTAATCGTTATAATATTTATTTTATATATATTTGAAAATTAACTTTTCGGTTTTATTAAGAATTATCTACATGAATAAAAAGTTTAATATCTTTCACTAGTAGTTTTTTAATATAAAAAATAATATGTTTTTAGAAAAAAATGGATCTCCTTGAAACATTAAATATTAATAAAAAACAATTGATTCTTAAAGATTCTGTTTTAAGAAAAATAAAAGATGCTAAAGAAACTAAATTCATTCTGCCTTTAGATTCATTAAATTTTGATAAAGTTTTAAAAGGCGGATTTTATCTTACTAAAAAATATTTAATATTCGGAGCTAACAGAACTGGTAAAACTCAAATTTGTCTAAACTTATGTATTCAAGCCTATAAATATTTCATTAAACAACCAGAACATATTAAAAACCAAGATATCAACCTTACCTATTACCTTGATTGTGAAAATACTTTTAGACCTGAAAGAATAAAAGAAATAGCAACAGCAAAGTCGCTTGAATATCAAGAGATTCTTAAAAGTATCAAAGTTTCAAGGATTATGAGCAACTCTGCTTTAATGCTAAAATTAAAAGAAATAGAAAATCAATTGAAACCAGGGAAAACCTATTTATTGGTTATAGATTCTATTAACATTTTCTACAGATCCGAGCAAGGGAATAAAGAAATTTCTTTTTATAGTCTTAAAACTGCGTATCTAAAAATACTAGATAAAATCGATACCCTTATGAAAAAATTTAATATTGTTTTGATTGCTACTGCTCAAGTTTATCCAAATTTTATCGAAGGTGCAATTATAAATGAATTGCCAGTCGGAAATCAATTTTTAAATCATTATTTTTCAGAATACTTGTATCTGAGTTATAAAGAAGAAAAAAATTACGTACATCTCGTGAATTCAGAATTTTTACCTGAAAAAAAAGTAATATTTAGAATCACTTCAAATGGAATTGAAGATTATAAATTATAAAAAATACCTATTTTTTTACTAATGCTGAGAATTCTTCAATTGTGAGGTACTTAAATCTTTTTGACGACAATTTCGAATTTAAGAAAAATAAATTATTGCTAATCCTCTCTGTTAACCATTCAATTAATTTTACAGCATAATTCAGTTTTTTTATTTTTGTTGGTGGCCCTAGATAATGCTCAATTAAAGATGGTTTTGAATATTTTCCGATAATATCATTAAAATCCATACCAATAAGATAAAGTTTATTATGGGGTTTTAAGAGTGTTCTTATAAAAAATAATATCCGATCTCCATCTGTGAAGCCACCGGGATTAATAACATTATCTATTGGTTCTACCTGAGTAGTCCCTATTATATTTGGAAAATTAACAATATTCTCTTTAAAAGAGTTAATCATTTCTAAATTATCTCCATGAGCATGGATTATTAGAAACTCCGCATAATTAAATTCATTTTTAGTAATACCATCTAAGTCTGAGAAGATTGCTTCAAGATGAATACCTCTTTCTCGTAACAAAATTGATGCCCCATCTGCCGCGAGATTGATGCACTTTTTAAAGAAATTTTCTCCAAATTCTTTAATAAGCATATCAACAGTCTCCTCTAATGAAGGACCACACCCATATATCAATATTATTTCCTTATCTTGAAATTTTTCGCTAATAATCCGTAATAACCTTTCAAGATTCCAGTTATCACCTTTTAGATCTAATATCTCAGATAAAAAATTACGTGCTTCACAATCCTTTTCATAATTAAATCCAAAATCTTTAAGGATTTCAAAATACCAATTCTTAAACTCGACATAAAAATTTATTTGATCTTTAAGAAAAGATTCCATTTTATTCTAAAAATTTTTAGAGTAAATCAATAAAAAACTTTTATATTTATACTATAATTAATTCTATTATTAACTTAAATTCAATATAATTTAATAACACAAAAAAGTTAAATATAAAAGGAGTGAAAAAAACCATGGCAAAATGGTTTACTAAAACACATCAATGGTTTGATGATGGTACGAAAGAAGTAGGTATAACACCTTATGCTGCGGAGCAATTAGGTGAGATTTCCTTCGTTGATGTAGAAGGACTTAATGGAGCTACTCTTGAACAGGTAACAATGGATGGAGATGAGCCAACTAGCGATCCAATTGATTGTACAGTTGAATCCAGCAAAGCAGTTGGGGATATTTATTCCCCGGTAAGCGGTACTGTTACTGCTATCAATTCTGATTTGATGGACGAACCAGAAAAAATCAATGAAGATTCATTTGCTGCTTGGCTTTATAAGATTGAACCTTCCAATTGGGATGCAGAAAAAGGTAATTTGTTAAACGAAGCAGGTTATAATGCTTTTACAAGTAAATAATAAATTAATTTTAATTGTACGTAAAATTCTTTTAAATTTTTTCTTTTTTTTACATATTCTAAATGGATTATAATGAACATGCCGAATAAATTCCTTTTAGGATTAATTATAAATCCAATTTCAGGAATGGGTGGCTCAGTAGGTCTTAAAGGAACTGATGGGAAAAAAATATTAAAGGAAGCTATTAAATTAGGAGCAAAACCAAATGCATTGAATAGAACAAAAGAATTCTTAACTCAATTAACTTCGATTCAATCAAAATTAAAATTTATTACTTGCCCCAGTGATATGGGAGAAAATGTTCTAAAAAAAATGGAATTCGACTATGAAACAATTAATCATCCATTATTTGAAAATGTGAAAGCAATTTTTGATACCACTGCTAACCACACTAAAATAGCAGCTGAAATAATGAAAAATATCAAGGAACTACAATTAATTTTATTCGTAGGAGGTGATGGTACTGCGCGTGATATTTTCACTGTTATTAATAAAAATAAACCATGCTTAGGAATCCCCTCTGGAGTAAAAATTTATTCTAGTGTGTTTTCCATTAATCCAAAATCAGCAAGTTCCATTATTATGCAATTTTTATGGGATGAAACGGCTCTAAAAGAATCTGAAGTTCTCGATATTGATGAGGAGGAATATCGAAAGGGAAATCTTGTTTCTAAATTATATGGTTATTTACTTACTCCATTTAATCCCGACTTCTCTCAGCTATCAAAAATGGGTACTCCTAATTCGGATTTGAACAATCAAGAAAGAATCGCAAAACGGATTATTGAACAATTAGAAGATAATGTATATTATTTAATAGGGCCCGGTACTACAACTAAAGCTATTACTAACGGATTAAATCTAGAAAAAACTGTTTTAGGAGTAGATTTATTGCTAAATAAACAAATTGTGGCATTTGATCTGAATGAAGAACAAATTTTAAGCTACATTGAAGGAAAAAATACTAAAATCATTGCTTCCTTAATTGGAAGGCAGGGATTTCTTTTTGGAAGAGGTAATTTACAAATTACTCCACGAATTTTAAAGAAAGTAGGGGCGAAAAATATAATAATTATTTCTACAAAATTCAAATTACAAAATATCCCAGATCAAATCTTAAGATTAGATACAAGAGATCCAAAATTAGATGAAGAAATGAAAGGGCTTTATAAAGTATTTGTTGATTATGATGAGATAAAGATTTGTAAAGTAGAGTAATCGATTTTAGCTTGAGATAAACTGAATACCTATTCCCACCAAGCTCTTTGCCCTAACTTTACAGCAATCATATATTGTAATGACACATAAGACACTAATATCATAAAAATTCCAATTACCATAATCCTTAAAGCTAATTTCCGATTGTATGAATATTTTGATGCTTGATATAATAATAAAAATCCAGTTGATGCGATAAATATTAAAATAGAAGCGACTATCCCTTCAATGATAAAACTATCCTGGATTCCGGGATACAGAAATATCGGGTCTCCACTGGCATTAGCCCCAAGAGCAGGAGGATCTCGATAAACTAAATATACAACTCCCGTTTGAAGAATAAAAAGAATTACATACACTAATGCGAGCCCTAAAGCTTTTGATGGGGTGGGTAGCACAATCCTTCGACCTCTTATTTTTGGATAAGCCATCTTCGGTTTTCTTAGTTTAGTTCCAAAAATCCATGGTGTTCTTTTTCTGATCTTTTCAGTAAAAGTCTCTGATCCACTAATTTCAAGCTTTTCTTGGGCTTTTTTTATTCTTTCTCGTTTTGACATAATATAAAACGGAGTCAATAATTCACTTAAGATATAATAATACTTAGGATATTAAATTATTTTTTCAAATAATTCAAAGGGGATTAAACTAAATTATTAAGCAATTTAATTAAAAATTTCCATATTTTTTCTACACTTTGAATTTTAAGACGTTCTTCTGGAGAATGAGCTCCTTCTACTGTTGGACCAAGGGAAATCATATCGATTTCTGGAAAATGTTGTTTCAAGATGCCACATTCTAATCCTGCATGAATCGCTTGAATAATAGCATCTTTCTTAAAGAGGTTTTTATAGGTTTTTTTTGCTTTTTTTAATAATTCTGCTTGAAAATCAGGATCCCATCCCGGATAATTACCATTATGAGAAATATGAATATCTAAATCCGTTAATTTAAATAAAGCTTCTATTTTTTCATATATTACTTTTTTAGAAATCTCATGTAAACTTCTTTGACTTGTTGTAATGCTAATTACTTCATTGTGAGTTTTTATCGAAGCTAAGTTAGTAGATGTATAAACTAAATTCGGAATTTTCGGATGCATTGAAATGGGACCATAAGGCATCACGTAAAGCATATGGAGTAATTTATTTTTCAGCATTTCAGAGAACACAAATTTATTTTCAAAGTCTTGGAGCAAATCGACTTTAATAACCATGTTTGGCTCAATTTTAGCAATACCCAATTTTATTTCACGGATAATTTGATCAATGAATGTTCTCAATTCAGATACCTTATTATTTTCCACAAATACTATTGCTTGAGCTTCTCGTGGAATTGCATTTGCTCTATTTCCTCCATTAATTGAATGTATACAAATCGAATATTCATTATTTACTTTCCATAAAACCTTACTCATTATTTTTATAGAATTTGCTCTATCTCTATGAATATCTACACCAGAATGCCCTCCTAATAGACCAGAAACAGATAATTTAATTGGAACCGCATTTTTTATATATTTTTTAACGGAGATGTATTTAAATTTGATTTCTCCGATAGTATTAATTCCACCAGCACATCCAATTGTAAATCTATCATCCTCCTCTGAATCCAAATTAATTAAATAGTTCCCTTCGACCAATTTCTTATCAATATTAAAAACTCCAACCAAACCAACCTCCTCATCGACTGTAAATAACATGTCGATTAAAAGAGGGTCAAATTGCAACTCTTTTGAATACAATTTTTTCATTAAGGTTAAAAGATATGCAATTCCAACCCTATTATCAGCTCCTAGAGTTGTCCCTTTTGCTGTAAGCCATTTTTCACCCTTTATTTCAATTAATTGTAGTTGTAGCGGATCTTTAGAAAAATCATGGGTAATCCCTTCATTTTTCTCACACACCATATCCATATGGCATTGTAACACAACTTTAGACTGATCGTTTTCTGTATTTTTTTTCGCAGATTTTACGAAAAGGTTTCCAATATGATCAACTTGAGTTTTACATCCTAACTTTTCCGCTTCATTTTTTATAAACTCCCTCAATTTACCCTCATTACCAGAACAATGCGGAATTTTAGATAATTGTTCAAAATATTCCCAAAATTCTGAAGGTTCCCCCAAATCTTTTAATAGTTGAGCCACTAAAACCGCTTCCTATGAAAATATATATATGAATAGACTGTTACTATTAATAAAATACATTCTATTTCCTTAAAACTTTATTGAGGATACAAAAATGAGCTGGAAAGATCTCTACTCAGAAGTGAAAAAGCGTAAAATGGAAGCACTAAATAAAAAAGATATTGTGCAAGCTGTAGAAAAACATGGAAAAATACTCGCGATTGAAGGCAAGTTTGAGAAACCAGAATCAATCTTAAAGAACATGTATGTTTCTGAATATAAATTGATTAAATATGGGGAAAAAGGGAAAAATCAACAGAAAATGGCAAATGAGATAATGAGCACGGATTTCAATAACTATGATGTTGTACTAATCGGGTGTGCAGGAAAAAATATTCCCACTTCAGCTTATCCAAAAATCCAAGATTACGTTAGAAATAATGGGGGTTGGATAATCACTACAGACTGGGCAGTTAAATTCATTCTTGAAGAGATTTTTCCTGGTTACGTTAGATGGAATAAAATTAGAACAGATGATGCTGTTGTCGCATGTCAGATTATTGAACCGAATCATCCCTTTTTAGATGGGGTATTAAGTGAAATACAGCAAACAAAATGGACTAAAAAAACTGCGAAAGATACAAAAAAAAACGAATTTAGATGGTGGCTTGAATATAGATCCTTTCCAATTCAAATATTAAATTATAACGAAGTTCATGTCTTGATAACTTCTCAAGAATTAGAAATGAAATGGGGCGCAAGCCCGGTTTTATTATACTTTAACTATGGGAAATCAGGGGGACGTGTGATTCATATGATAAGCCACACTCATCTCCAAAAAGGTGGTTCTAAAGGGAAATATGCTTCAGCGTTAATTTTATCAAATATTATTGATGAAAAAATATCCCAAAAAATGGGCCTATCTAAGCAACCTACAGCGAGATATGTATCTTATGGGGAACCTCAAATTCAATCGCAATACTCTCAACCTCCGCTAGAGGATCAGTGGGTAACGCCTCCTCAAAGTAATAATTTTGTAACTCCGAGCAATGCTCAGAGTGGATTTGGATTAACTGGGACATCCCAGATTATTGAGGCCAATGATACTAATTTTTCATTTAGTAGTAATTGCGCATATTGTGGATACAATTTCACCGAAGCTAAAGGTAAAATCTATTTATGTAAGGAATGTGGAGCCCCTTATCATGAAAATTGCCTAAATCAGCAAATTAATGAGGGGGTCTGCAAAAATTGTGGTAGAATTTTATTATGGTAAAAAGAGATTATATCCCATAGAATATAAATAGAATTTTATCTTAATATAAATATTCGAAATTCAAAAATGATTTAAAATGGCAGATATACTTAGAGCAGAAGATTATCCTCCGGCTTATCATTTAGGTTTTTATATTATTCTTTGGGTTGTATATATCTCCTTAAATATTATAATTATGGTTATATATTTATTTAGGGCAAGAAAAGAGAAAGCTCTCCATAGAAAGGAACTATTATACAGTAGCGGGACTGTATATTTTGGTTTTGGTCTTAGTTTCTTATTCATTCAAATAGGAGCATTTAATTTAAAATATTTTGCCTTATTTA
>JBHLNT010000357.1:0-2650 GCA_048941265.1 Promethearchaeota archaeon | reverse complement strand
AGAAGTTGGCGACTTGCTATATCTCCGTCTAATGCGTTAAACCAGATTGGATTTGTTTGATAATCAAATCCAGTAAGTGAAAGGGGATTAGTGTCGTCCCAGAGAGCTTGACACTGTTCTTGAGTGATATTTGATCCGCCTTCATTAACACGATATTTTAACGCTGGATTAGGACCCGGATATTGAACTATTTTAGATTTACTGATATTTAAATCAGTTTCCGAGCCAGGAAAATTGTAGGGAGATCGACCATCTATATCAACACCTAAATGACTCACACTTCCATCTTTATTTACCAACATATTTCCATATTGTTGACCAGTAACATATTTACCAACACTTATTTCAACCACAGTCATATTATCTACACACATATAGGTTGTTGATATTCCAAATTTTCCCCAATGATTAGTAAAGGGGTAATAATCATTAGCCCATTTTTCGTAGAAAACTGATACCGCTGGTAACGCAGTGGTAAAATTAAAGGTTACTGGATCATTTAAAGGTGGATTTAATAAGCTCTGGTCTATCTCGCCGATTCCTGGCGGTAGATAGGGAGGATCGAAGAAACCAAGACCCCTTTGTAAGTTACCATCATTATTAATAGAACCTGGTAAAGTTGCTAAATATTCTTCTACAAAAGTATCTTTAACTATTGAGAGAGTCATCGGAAATGATAATTTAATGAAATCCGTATCAGTTCCTCCTGCTGTTTCTCTCGCTCCCAAATAACCAGGATTTATATTAGTGATATTTACCTCAGTCACCTTTTTTCCTCCTACTTGTACGTAATTGGAATACTTTTTAAAGGTAACTTCTTCCTTATTATCACTAAATTCAACGTCGTATTTATAATTGAATTCGCGAAAAACAAAAGGCCCTATTTCCTCATAATTTGGTTTATCCCCCTCTAAATATTCATTAGGATTTGTTAAATTCCACAAATAAAATGTTCTAATGATCTCAGGAGCGTCATCATAATCGTTTGAAAGCCATTCATCATAAGCTGAACTATGTTTACTTGGAACCTCAACTTGATCCTTAATGCCTTCGTCTATTCTTTGCTGAATATAATTACTAAGCAAAAATCCACTAGGCATTAAGACTATACCTAAGGCTAATAAAAATACGGCTCCGATTGCTTTTTTTTTACTAGGTTGCTTTTTTAGTATGCGATTTAATTTTATTTTTTTCACCTTTTTTCTAAATTTGTTTGATGATCAGATGTTTAAAATTTATCTTAATGATCATCACTACTTATGAAAGATTTATTGAGATATTTAAAAGGAGCTTGTTAAAATTTGTACATATAAATATTCTAAATCTAATTTTAATAGAATTCTATAGCCTATTTCAAAAATTAGAAAAAAATTTAATCAGAAAAAGATAAATCCTCATAAATTACAATAGAATTCATTCAAGAAAAATTTAAAATAAAAAGTTTGATCAAAATATTCTAATTTAAGTTTTATTTTCAGACTTTCTTAAACTTCTCCTTAAGAAAAATTTATATGATTAAAGAAGCATTCTCTATTCAACTAAGATTTAATAATAAGAATTAATATAAGAATTATAAATATGAATATATGGATTCTCGACTCGATATCTGGGATAAAACTGCTATATAAATCATTTCTTAAAACAGATATTGATGAGTTTCTAGTTTCCGGGTTATTAAGTGCTTTTAATCAATTTATTATGACTGAATTCCGCCAACCAATTGAATCTCTCGAAATGGGCGGATTCAGATGGATTTATTTATTAGTATCTGAGTATAATTTGTTATTTGTTGCAGCAGATACAAAACATACAAGTACGGGTGAATTGAAAAGTAAATTAAATATTATAAAAGATTCATTCATCAACAATTATAAAGAAATTTGGATAAAAAGAGGCAAAACGTGGACTGGAGATATTAATATTTTCTTACCTTTTTTAGAAGAGATTGAAAATTATTATTATGATTGGGTAGATGCTGAATTTGTAATGCAGCTAGCAGATTTCTTTGAATTTTTGGGAATTTTTCAGCAATTATTAAATTTAGTAAGTAAATCAATTGAAAGTAATATACAGGATGAAAAGCGAGAAAATATATATAAACGCATTGAAATTATGTTTGAGAATTTTAAAAATCGGGAAGATATAAAGGATGATGTCGAATTAAGAAAATTATCATTTACAAGAGAATCTGGTTTTAATATTTTAGTTATCAATCATACAAACTGCGACCCAATAACAGTTAGAAAAACTTTGATCAAATTTGTCGTTAATATAACGAATATTATTAAAGAGGAAGTCGGAGAGGATTTATGTTTAAAATATTATCGCGATGGACAAATATATAATTATATTATTGATAACATGAATTTATTAAAAAATCTTAATTTAGATTTTTTTTTCTTAAAGCTCTTTTTATTAATATAATTCTGGCAAAATATTCTTGATAAGAAAAATTGTCTTTTTTAAAAAATTTATTTTTAAATTTTAAGAGAAGAAAACCCAAATATTTAAATATTGAAGCATAATTATAATACATTAAATATCATTAAATTATACTATTGGTCATTACATTCAATTATAATTTATTAAAACACATTAAGATGAGAGAAATGTCAAAAGAATGGGATATTGGAAGAGAAGCAATAGAGTT
>JBHLNT010000356.1:0-2651 GCA_048941265.1 Promethearchaeota archaeon | reverse complement strand
TTAATTGCCAAAACCAGTCGAGCCTTAGCTGATAAAACCGTTAAGCTTTTAAATGATGCTAAATTAAGAAAGCAATTGGCAGAACAAGCTAAAAGCCTAGTCAAAGACCAATATAACTGGCAGACAATCTCTCAAAACTTGGATAAAATCTATCAAAAACTGGGTAAAGGAAAATAATAATGGATTTATCGGTAATTATTGTTAATTTAATCCTACCAGATTCTAAAAATTCGTATATTAATAAAATTTTTCTATCAATTATCAAAAATTGATATTGCGGTAGATCTATTTGCCGTATTTGGAAAAATGGAGATAAAGACATTATTAATTGGATTCCTTTCTTTAATTTTTCTTGATTTTTGAATTCTGAACTATTAGGTTCTATGGTATTTCTTAATATTTTTACTTCAACGCCAATTCTACACTTATTTATTAAAATGTTGAAGAAATCTATATAAAATGATGATTGAGATCGTGTATCTCTAAAATTCGAATTTTTGTTTTTTTCTAGTGTAATACTACCAATGAAAAGGATTTCAGATTCTGCTGCTCTAATGAAATTTAAATTAATATTCAGAACTTTCTTTAGACCCGTTATTACGACTTCATTTTTTTTAAAATTATATACTGGAGGATTTTTATTGATTGATTCTTTAGTTACTTTTTCTAATTCATTACTAATCGACTCTTCCATCAATAGATCTCGAATGTCTATGGAACTATCCCAAAGACTTTTAAACATTTTTTTAGCATTCTTGATGCTCATTTCATTTCTATTTTGTAATACTTTGTCAAATTCTGCTAAATCCTGCTTTACCATAAAATCTAATAACATAGAATTATCTATAATTATTTTTGCCGTTCTATAATCAGTTTCTGACGGCACCTTCAGTTCTAACTTTCCTTGAGATATTAATTGAATTAATTTAACATAAATTGGTTCTAATTTAAGCATTACCCAACTATCAAAATACATCAGAAGTTTTATTTTAAGAGTTGACGACTCATTTTGGCTAATTAAATCTATTAAACTTTTATAAAATTCTTCCGCAATTCTTAATTTTACAGGGTTTCTCTCGGCAAGTATTCTAAAATCTAAAAAAATTTCTTTTTTTGCACTCATCATCAGTTTTTTTACCCAATTTACTATGTCCAAATTAAAATCGATCAACTGATATCTCTCGTTTATCTCCATGGAAATAGATTCACTCTTTTCTAACACCATTTGAGATTTATCAACAACCGAGTTCTGCTTATTTTTAAAAAAATCTCGAATCTTTTGTAATCGCGTCTTTTTATCTTCCCATATTTTTTGATCTAATTCTCTTTCATCTTTTAATATTGTCAGTAGATCTTTTGAAGTATAGATATTGGAACGCCCAACCTTTTGAGAGAATAAAAACCCTCTAGTCTCTAAAATGGTTAGGTAATAACGTATATTGTGTTTTTTAAGTTTTCCATTTAATGGCTTAATTAATTCTTTAATTTGATTTATATTTCTGGTTTTTGGAACCATTTTTCCATTTTCTTTAGTATATAAAGAGCTTAGAATAAAAATCTGGTCCATATTTAATTTTAATTGGAGTTGTACCTTCTGTAATAATTCAAATACATCTTTGAAGTTTATTCCTTCTTTATTCGAGGCATCTAATTCTTTTATTAGTGTTTCAAATTCAAGTTGTATTTTTGAATGTTCATTTTCTTGATTATTAATTATTTTCTGAAATCCCGACTCATCATATTTATATTTCCAAGGTTTTGTATTTCTATTAACTGTTAAAAATCCTAGATTCACTAAATCATCTAAAAGCTCCCAATAAAAAGATTGTCCCTTATTAAATTCGTCATTAATGACTTTATAAGATAGTGCAGATCGATTTTCCAAGTTAATAATGAAGTTTAAAAGTTTTGCTTGATTTAGAGTTAATCCAAATTCTGTTAAATTATCGATTTCAATCATTTTATTTACCTATTACAATTTTTTAAATCAAATAAGTGTTTAAATATTATAAACGAGCTTTTTTTAATGGAAAAAATTCTCGAATCTGCTCTGGTGTGTAATTTCTTTCTAATTTAACTCTCTTATAGGAGCTTGAGATTATTTCCCTTCTTTTTTCTGAGCCGTATTCAAAATATACTTGCCTAACATCAACTGAATTATTCCATGCGCTATTAAATTGACTTAAATAGTTATTTCTAAAATTGATATCATTGATAATAAGTATTTGGAATAGACTTGAGCTTTCCTCTCCTATAATCAGAATCATATAATTGTCGTAAATACTATAAATAATATTCGACTGATAAGGTGGTGGTAAGAAGCGAAGTTGATAAATAGGATAAAGCTTTAGGGCACTTTTTATTTCAGTAAATGTAATTGCATCTAAATAAATAGGTTGAAATGACGCAATAACTCGCGATTTAATTTTTTTCTTTTTAATTGCCTCTTTTACATCCATACTATATGATAATACCATATGAGTAAAAGCCTCTCTTCCTTTAGATTGTTGGATAAATTGTTTTGAAGCTACTAGAAACATATAAAATTCACGTCTAGTAATATTTATCAAATATCTTAAAATATGTCTTAGAAATTTTGCGTCATAGACTCTCATCTTACCTCTTTCTGGTAAAGTTATTTGAAAATCGAC
>JBHLNT010000355.1:0-2664 GCA_048941265.1 Promethearchaeota archaeon | reverse complement strand
AAATTTTTTAGTATTAATTTTCTCCTTTGAAATTTCACCTATTATCCCACACATTAGTATAAATGATCCCGATTAGTGTTAAGCATTTTAAATGACTCAATAATATATAATAATTAAAAATATCTTAAAAATTAACTTATATATAATAAATATAACTAGTTTATAGGATTTCTAATTAAAAGAATAAATATTTAATCCAATTATTTGACTTTTAATGTTTATTATTAGTATAGCTTAATTATCTTAGTAGGTTTTCTCAAAATTCTAAAATTTTTAAAAATTTTTAAAAATTAGTCAAAACTCCTTTAAAGTTTTGAGAGAAAAAAGTGATTACAATTAGATTTTTATAAATGAGGTATGATACAACATATTCACTACTTTTTAATTATTTTTGCTTTATCTTTAATAAAAAATTTGAGAATCATTGACTTCAATCTGTCTTTATCCTTATTTATCATAATTTTATCCATATCTTTAAACATTGCTAATAGAATCCTACCGAATTGTTGCTCAGATATATTATGATAATAATAATATAAATAATGTATAAACTTATTTGTGATATCTGAGATAAAAGAATAGGGTTCATAACAGTTTTTACATGCATTTATGTTTAATTCTTCGGGATTTAAATGTTGTTTTCTTATAAATCTAGAATTTTTACCGTTCCATATCTCTATTAATGAATTTTTTTTTAAATCTCCTATAATAAGCTCTCCATTAAAATCCTCACAGCAAAGAGTAACTTCTCCATGATATGTAAAATGAACGGCATAGAAAGGATCTCTACATGGAATCCTTTTTCTTATTAAATTTGGAAAAGGAAATGCTTCCCTAAAATAAGAATTATCTGGAGAAAGTCCACTCACAATATTAAAGTTTATAGATTCAGGTTTACAGTATTTTTTAAAGACGGTAAAAAATAACAAAACCTCGTATAAATTTGTTAAACTTAAGATTGAATCTATTCTTATAGGAATTCGAAAATCAATTTTACTTTCATTAAATTTATGAACAACTTCAAGAGATTGAATCAATTTATCGAATGTAGCTCCTCTTCGAATTTTTTCATATGTATCTGATTTTGCCCCATCTATTGAAAATCGTATAAATTCTATTGAATTGGAATATTTATAAATTAAGTTTTTAATTTTTCCTGGAAACTGTCCATTAGTACTTAAATAAACTTTAAATTTGTATTTTTTTATAAGTTCAAATAAAATATCAAGATTATTGTACATAAAGGGTTCTCCAAGAGTGTGTATAGCTATACGATTTATTCCAATTGTTTTGAGCTCATTTAAAACATTTTTAAAAACTTCAGGTTTCATATAACCGCGAGATCTTTTTGATAATTGAGTATTACACATTATGCAATTTAAATTACAAATGTTAGTTATCTCAATACCTGCCCAAATGGGATATTTTTGTTTGTCAAATTTTATAGGAAATTGGATATTATCTATTTGTCTTAGAATCTTTTTTACTAAATTCCGATATATAAAGACAATCCTAATTTTCCTCGCAATGATACTTCTTAAATATTTTAAATTTGGAATTTTACAAAAATAGTTTATCAATTTATTGTAAATTATTAATAAATAGTTTTTGTAAATAAAAGAGCTCATTTTTAAATTTAATTAGTTTGATTTTAATGTTTTTGAAATGTTTAAGATGATAAATTAATAAATCAATAAAAATTAGTACTCAATCTTATAAACTCTTTGTTAAAATTGTTATTCAAAGATTAAAAGAATATTTCACGAAATAGTGAAATTTCTATATATGATAATTTACTTAACTAATGGAGAATTCTGAACAAATTCATATCTTATGACCGAAAGATTTAGAGAATATTTTATTCATACTATTAATTTTTAACATAAATTAGGAGATATTCAGTTTTATAAAGACATTTTTAATAGAAATATTTATAAATACCATCATTAATTTAATATAGTTAAAATTGGCTTTAGATTATTAAATATTTAAAAATATAAAAAAAATAATAAGGGATAATCTAATATTTCAAAAGATACTTTAAATTTGAAGTGTTATCTCTGTGGTTAAGAATAACTCAAGATAATCCTAAATAGAATCAGACATAATATTCAAAAAAAAGTGATAGTGTGTCAGAATTAGGATCTAAATTATTTAATTCCAGAAAAAAAGGATTTAATGAAATATAAAGAATTAGAAAAGAAATATGTAAATTACTTGAAATAAAACATTTATATTGATAAATTCAGAAAAAATATAAAAATGAATGAAAAAAATTATTTATATGAAATTGAATTAATTAGGGGTTTCGCTATTATAATTATACTATTAAGACATAGTCAGGTTTTTTATTATATAGATTTAGGATTTTTCAAATCAGGTTATTTTCATGATGTATCTGTTTTTGGAGTACCATTATTTTATTTTATTTCAGGTTTAACATTAACAATTAAATATAAAAATAATTTAAATTTAAAAGAATTTTATAAAAAAAGATATCAATATTTAATACCATGCTATTTATTTTGGTCATATTTGGTATTATTTATGCTTAATATAGGAATTCCTTATTATAATGATTATAATATTATTTATGAAGATGGTTTTTTTCTCAATTTTCTAATTCATTATTTTACTCTTATATTAACAGGTCAAGTTTTAACC
>JBHLNT010000354.1:0-2678 GCA_048941265.1 Promethearchaeota archaeon | reverse complement strand
ATTTCGGAGTATTGAAAAGAATCATTTAAGCTTAAAAAATATGGAGTAGATTGGTTTAAAATATTTTTAATTTTTTCATTTTTATAGTAAGAACCAACAATTAAAGAATTATCATCAATAATTTCTACACCCTCAGCTTTAAATTTAGATGCAAAGCTTTCAACTGTTTTTTGGATAAGATCACCTTTAGGATATAATGTTAAAAAAATTTCAGACATAACAGTCATGATTGATGAAAGATCATAAATGGAAGTTCTGCGGAAAGTTAGTTTATTATAATCAAATAAATTTTCAATTTTATCTTGTAAACTTAATAAAAATTTATCTAGGTCATCATCAGGAGATAAAGTTGGATCATATTTATGGAATAATATATAAATAGGTGGCTCAAGTTCGAGGGAAATAAATTGTTCAATAACATCTCTTAAATATGATAATGATTCGTAGATTCGATCTTTTTGTTGTATATCAATTACATAAATGGCAACTTCTGTATTATCGAAATATTTACTTGGACTTTTTAAATATGAAATCCGATACGATATTTGTCCTCCGAGATCCCATTCTGAAATATTTCTATCTAAATATTTAAATATTCTACGTTGAGCTCCTCTTGTTGGCTCTATATTTGCAATCTTAGAGAATTCTCGCTTAAGTGCTAAAATAATTGAAGTCTTGCCAGCCGTATCTAACCCTGTAAAAAGAATTTTCTGAAGTTCAGCTTCAGTTCTTAAGTCTTTTAAATGTTCCATATACTGATTTAATGAATAAACCATTTTTATTTAACCCTAATAATTATTCTTTTTTCGTAACTTTTTAAATCTTTGTGTGCTGTTATTATTAAAAATTTTGAATGAGAAAATCTTTAAAATCTTTATAGTCTGATATATCTATTGGATTTGGAAATTCGTCATTATTTTGAATGTTTTCTAAAGATTTAGGCATTTTAGGATTAATATTTATTAAAGAAACTATTTCTTCTGGAAATTTAGCTGGATCGGCAGTCTCTAATGTAATACTTTTAATGTAATTATCTTTCGGTTCTTCATTACGATAGATTTGTAGAGCTGCCCATCCTACAGCTCCATGAGGTTCGATAATTTTATTATACTTTTTATAAGAATTTACTATTGTCTCTCTTGTAAGATTATCATCAATAGAATATGAAATTATATTTGTCTTTATTTCCTTTAAGTTAGGATCTTTATGCATAATTCCTTTCTCATTAATCTGACCTCCATACATATCTATTAATCTCGCAAAATTGGAAGGATGACCCACATTCATAGCATTAGAAATACATTTTTTAGAAGGTTCAACTTTTTCATAAATTCCCGTCTTTAAAAATTTAGGGAATTCATCGTTTTCGTTAACAGCTGAGATAAATTTTCTTACTGGGAGCCCCATTTTAAAAGCAATTAACCCTCCCATCAAATTTCCAAAATTTCCTGATGGAACGGAATAAATCACCTTTTCACCTATATTCTCTACTATACGCGAATAACTCCAAAAATAATAAAGTGTTTGAGGAATAAGTCTTCCAATATTAATTGAATTTGCTGAAGATAAATTAAGTTCTTTTAAATCTGGATCAGCAAAAGCAGTTTTTACTAGTCTTTGACAATCATCAAATTTTCCGTTTATACCTATAGCAGTTACATTATTTCCCAAAGTTGTCATTTGTTTTCTTTGGAGTTCGCTTATTTCTTCTCTAGGATAAAGTACTACAACTTTAATTCGTGACATGTTATACATAGCCTGAGCAACAGCTCCTCCTGTATCTCCTGAAGTTGCTGTTAAAATTAGGATGTTCTTTTTATCAATATTTAAAAAATATTCCATAATTTGCGCTAAAGTTCTTGCTCCAATATCTTTAAAACTACATGTTGGGCCACGATCTAAATAACATAAATAATTATTATCAAAGATTAATTTTATTGGAACGTCAAAATTTAATGCATTTTTAATTATTTTTTTAAGATCATCTTCAGGAATAATATCTCCAATGAGTTTAGATAATATAATATATCCAATTTCACTTAATTCTAAATTTTTAAAAGAAAATATTTGATCTTTTTTTAGTTTTGGAATTTCATTTAGCATGTAAAGTCCTTTATCAAGAGCTTGTCCTCTTAAAATTGCAGTTTTAAAATCAACATCCGGAGTATTATAATTAGTGGAATGATATTTGATATTTTTTTCACTCATAAAAATCTGATGATATTTGTATTTATTTTATTTATTTAATCAATTAAAATTGAAAATCTTTTCCAAAAAAATCAGTTATATCAAAAAATACTTTAATATTATTTCCATTATCAAGTTTTAATTCAAGCTTACCAAACATAAGTCCATTGTGATTTAGAAGACTTTGACGGATTAATTTATAATTTCCAAATCTTTTTTTAATTTCAATATATTCTTGGTTTACACCCTCAATATTATTACAATCTGAAATTATTATCGCATTTTCAAAAGAGGAACCATCTCCTCCACCAATCCTAACCATAATAATTATTCTTGTTACTTACCTTTAAAATATTGTTTAATTTATCAAAAAGTTGTTCTGACTTCCGTTAACCCTGTTGTTTTCTTGATATTATTGAAGTAGGACCGCTAAAGATATAAGCGATAATAGTTACGATTCCCGCTGGAACAAATAAGAATGGTAACCAAGT
>JBHLNT010000149.1:0-10663 GCA_048941265.1 Promethearchaeota archaeon | reverse complement strand
GTCATTCCCTCAAATAAAGCCTCATGCATCGCAATTGGAAAAGAGGCCATTGGGTATAAGTATGGGGAAAGACTTTCTACATAATCATCCCAAATCTGTGGTGTATAATCGATTTCATCGTTTATTAATTCCGAAGGTTTCCCATATTCATCCCAATAGGAATGTAATATTTCAGGAGTAGTAAAATAACCATCTACATACCAACGATAGAACATTCCTGTATTAACTTGTTCTACTTGTTTCCAAATTTTCCCATCAATTGGAGTTAATACGCATTCGGGATATTCAGGTGGAGCGGGAATATTCTTTATTTTGTATTTATAGATGTACCAGGGGTCCATTGTATGACAATCCACATTTAAAAACCGATGCTGAGTTAAAGATCCCGCCCATTTGTATTTTTTATTAGAAAAACTATTTTTAATATATAATTCATTTTCTTTGTAATCTTTAGTTGTTTTAAAATGTTGATAAGCCTTACCGGTTTTTTCAAATCCCATAAAATAAATTGGAACCATATCTGGTTCATCATCGAGTTCTAAAGTTCGGATCACACGCTCTCTTTTTGATAATACCATAAGAAGAAATTCAATTTATTCCCTTAAAAACATTTACTAAGGAAAAAACCGTTTGAGAACTAAAATTACTAAAATTTAATATTCTATCCCATAACGAGCATTTATTCCTTTTGAAGAATAATAGTGCTTTATCATCTTCATTTCTGTAAGTAAGTCAGCCCGCTCTTTAATTTTGGGGTGCATTTTTAGACCTCCCGTAAGGATTAATTCGACTTTCTCAGGTTTGGCATCTATTAATTTTAAAACGTCCTCCACATCAACGATTCCCATTTGAATGGCAACTCCAATTTCGTCTAGGATGACAATATCATACTCGTCGCTTTTGATAATTTTATCAGCGAATTCAATCGCTTTTTTTCCCTCTTCATAGTCTATTTCCCGAGGCATTTCAATTAACTCTTCAGTTCCAAACTGTTTAACCTCAAAATAGGGATTAGCTTTAATTGCTTCTATTTCACCATATCTTGTATTACCTTTCATAAATTGAATCATGTACACTTTAAAACCGTGTCCAGTTGCCCGGAAACCTTGCCCAAGGGCTGCTGTAGTCTTACCCTTCCCGCGTCCGAAATATACCTGAACAAGACCTTGCTTCAATCTTTTTCGCATATTGCATTCCGACTTTTACTAGGATAAAAAATTAAAATATTATATACTTAGGACAGTATCATAAATCAATTTAATTTTTCGATCTTCTAATATATAATCTTTAATTTGATACACAATTATGATTTCTATAGTATTTATTAAAATATTTCTTCTGTCTAACATGGAAAGAAATAAGGGGTAAATAAATGAGGACAAGTAAATTAATGTCTTTAGAGGAAGCAATATCCACTTACGTTCAAGATGGAGATCTTGTTGGGATTGGGGGGCTCTCGTTCTGGAGGAAACCTATAAGCGCATGTAGAGAGATTATACGACAAAATAGAAAAGATCTCACATTGTGTACTTTTGTAGGGGGAATTGAGGTCGACATGCTCATAGGTGGTGGTTGTATTTCACATGTAAAGTCTTGTTTTGTGGGAATGGAAATATTTGGAATGGCGCCCCATTACCGAAAAGCAGTTGAATCCGGTTCGATTAAAATCTCTGAAGAGAGTGAGGCTTCAATCGCTTTAGGATTGAAATGCTCATATTTAAAGGTTCCATTTATGCCATTAAAAGGAATAATTGGTACAGATTTTCCTAAAGTCAGAGATGATATCATACAATTTGAAGATCCATTAGGATCGGGAACTCAGTTAATGGCTCTTCCAGAAATTGATTTAGACATTGCTATCTTACATGTTCCCTATGCTGATGAATTTGGAAATGGAAATATTGCGGGAGCAGTGTGGCTGGACGATGATATGGCAAAAACTGCTAAAAAAACAATTATTACATGTGAGAAACTCGTCGAATTAGACGATATTAGGAATCTGCCCGGTA
Source organism: Promethearchaeota archaeon (assembly GCA_048941265.1). Classification (GTDB taxonomy): domain Archaea; phylum Asgardarchaeota; class Lokiarchaeia; order Sigyniarchaeales; family SOKP01; genus LW40-45. The sequence continues at coordinate 8,654 of JBHLNT010000149.1, read as the reverse complement.
AGGCACAATTACCAATGCAAACTACATCGGCCGTCGTAAAAATCCCTTTTGGAGCCCATCCTACTTCATGTTACCCGATTTATACCTTTGATCCGAATCATATTCAAAGTTATCTAAAAACTGAATTTGAACAATATAAGCAAAATTTTATACTTAATAAATCAAATGTTCAATATTTGGATGCTGCGGGGGGCGCTCAAACGATATTGAACATCTTATTGTAGGAGGTGCTATAGGATTAAATGACTGAATACTCAAATAATTTCACTGTTGATGAAATGCTCACGGTTTTAATGGCCCGAGAAGTAAGAAATGATGACGTGATGATTGTTGGGGTTGCTACTCCAATGGTTTGGGCTGCTTTTACACTTGCTAAGCTAACACAAGCTCCTGACGCGATATATCATTATATCATGGGAAATACTTTTGTATATGAACCGCGTCAAGTTTCTTTATTATATTTGGAGATGAATACAGCAAGGGCATATAGATTTCAGAATTCAGGAGAATGCACTTTAGAATCTCTTCCTTCAGAGAAATTAACAACAATTGAATGGTTTAGACCTGCGCAAATTGATATATATGGAAATACAAATAATATATGCATAGGAGATTGGAATAATCCTAAACTACGGTTTCCTGGATGTGCCGGAATAGCAGACTTTTCCATGTTTTATTCCCGAGGCAGTTATTTATATACTCCAAGACACGATACAAGAACCTTTGTTCCAAAAATTGATTTTATTTCAGGAGTCGGATTTCCAGATGGAAAGTCTAGCATATGCGGTGGTTCTGGACCTCAATGTGTCATTACTAATCTGGCTTATCTAACTTTTGATGATAAATCAAAAAGAATGAAAATTGACACCATTCATCCAGGAATAGAAATTGAAACAGTAAAAAATTCAACCGGATTTGAATTAATCATTCCAGATGATTTAAAAGAAACAAAACCACCTTCAAAAAAAGAACTTAAACTCCTAAGAGAAAAAGTAGATCCACTGGAAATTAGAAAATTAGAAGTTCTTGGTGGTAAGGAACGGGAAGATTTACTAAACCAAATCATTGAAAAAGAATTAGCAATGGAAAAAAGATACCCTAAATTGTTAGATTGAGAATATATTGAAATTATTTTCTCAAGAATTTATGATTTTGCTTACACGTTCAATTTGATTAGGAAATAAGTCTATAGGAACTTCAGATCGTCCGAGGGCATTAAATACTTTAAATCGAGCACAATTAACATTATCACCTTGACAATATTTTTTTTTATATAACTCAGCAATAGAAGGCATATTTTCCATCTTATTATGAAAAAATGGGCAGTTCTTAATTAATTTACACTCAGGCATTTTCTTCACCTAACGAATTTTTTAAAACTAATATCCATAAAATATTATTTTTACTTAAAATAGTATTGATCCCTCTGAATTAATGTGATTATAACACGAACTCGAATTCAGTCAGATATTCTAAAGTGAAATGTGCTCATTTAAGGTATTACTCTTAATATTTTTATTTTAAATTATTATTCAATAGCTTAAAAAGTATAATATCAAATAGAGTGTGTTTAGATTGAATATATTTATAAATAATTATGAAATATCTCAATAAAGATTTTACTCCCAAAATATGTTTAGTACGTTAGTAATTTCTGAAATTTAAGAAATAGAAAAAAAATGAAATAATAATTCAAGACAAACTAATGTTGAAGAAACTATGCAAAGAAAAGTAATACCAGAAATAGAAAGACGTTGGTCTAATGTCTCATATAAACGCCGTAATCCTTTACCAGAAAAAAAGGATAGACCACCATCTCCTATTCGACGAAAAGCGGATATGGAAGTTTTTGAAGAACTAAATAAAAGATCAAATGATATAATACAAAAAGTAATTTCTAATGCGAAATCTAATTCTACAGGCCATGCTAAATTAATTACCACTGAAAAAATCGTAATAGATCCTCGGGTTCGATGGAAGTGTAGAATCCCAGTATGTTTCGGTTATGGAATGTCGTTAAATTGCCCTCCGCATTCTCCTACTACAGAAGAGATGAGAGAAATAGTTGCAAATTATAAACATGGAATTTTAGTTTGTTTCTATCCTCCTGTAGAAAACCATGTATTTCCTGGTTTTCTTACGCGTGCTGCCGGTGATGTGAACTTATTGAATGAAATGGTAACAAGAATAGAGGCCGAAGCAACCTATTTAGGTTATTATCTTGCTATGGGATTTAGCGGAGGACCATGCCTTGGTTGTGGGTTTATATCGCCAGAATATGTAGTGGATGTAGCTAAAGGAAAAAAATTACCTAGATGTCCAGCTCTCGAAGGACAAATGTGCAGCCAATACTTAAGAGCACGACCTTCGTTAGAAGCTTGTGGTGTTGATGTTTTTGCTACAGTGACTAATTGTGGTGAGAAGACCCCATATGTAATTAATCCTGAGCATCCTGCTAAATCGGTACCTTTCTGTGCTTGGCATGGCATTGTTTTAATAATTTAAAATATGGAACCTTCTATAACATCTAAAAGGAAGTGTCTTAATATGGAAAATGCAAATATTGTTCAAATTGATGAGTCCCTTATCAATCATATCATTGAAGCTGTTGAAACATTAGATTTTTTCTCAATGAAAGAATCAATAAAAAGAGCGATAAAAGCGGGTATCTCAAGCATTGATATTATCCAGAAAGGGATTTTAAAAGGCTTAGAAGAATCTGGGGAGTTAGGACTTATTTTGGCAGCAGAAGCAATTGAAGATGCTGTCTTATTGCTAGATGAAACGAAATATAACGATGCTGCTAATGCGAAAAAATATTCAGGAAAGATTGTTGTTGGCACTATTGAAGGAGATATACATAATCTAGGTAAAAATGTATTAGTTGCCCTAATGAAATCTTATGGAATGGATATAATAGATCTCGGTGTAGATGTCAAACCTGAAGTTTTCTTTAAATATGCAAAATTACCAGAGGTTAAAGTTATTGGAATTTCGTATCTTCTCTCTTCAGTAGAACCAGCTATTAAAACAGTAATGAATTTATTAAAGAAAGAAAATCTAGCTCATAAAGTAAAAGTTATCCTTGGTGGAGCTGCAGCCTCTTCTGAGATTGCCAAAGAAACAAAGGCAGATGCATATGCTCTAGATGCCTTAACGGGAGTTGAGATCATTGACAAATGGCTTAGCGAATGAAATAACTAATTTTTTCCTATTTCCAAAGGATATTTCTTGTTTAAATAAAAATTTTAAGATTTTTTTTTTAGAAAAATATTCAAAACTATTAGGAGGTCTAATTAAATGGTAAATGAAAGAGTTACACTCATAATTGAACCCATATCTAAACGTATTAACATTTCCACCTGCTCTACTGCTTATGAAGCGATTTTAGCATTAAATTTTCCAATAGGAGCTCTATGTGCAGGTAAAGGAACATGTGGAAAATGTATTATCCGAATATTAGATCCTAATGCGAAACTTTCAGAACCTTCTAAAAAGGAAATTAAATTGTTAGGAAATTCAAAATTATCAAAAGGGTATCGTCTCGCTTGTCAAACTAAAATTCATGGAGATTCAAGAATATTTTTAACGGAGGCTTTAATTCCAAAAGGAAATCAGATTTTGGTTGATGCAGATTTAAAAGTTTTAGGAATTGAACATGATAAAGAACCGTGGCCAGTTATAGCAGTAAAATCTTATTCTATTAATTTTTCGAATCTAAGAAATACCAAAAATTTATTATCAGAGTTTGTTAATGCTATTGAAAATGGGGAAGATGAATTCAACATATTTAAAGATTATAATCCTTGCCATGTAAACAACTCTTTATATAATGTAATAAAAAAAATACCACTATTATTAAGGGAAAAAAGTGGTGTTATCACAGTATTTTATCGAAGAACTTTTGAAACTAGCAAAGATAATAACTGGAAAATATTTGATATAGATTCGGGGAAAAATTCTCGTACTATTTTTGGATTAGCAATTGATATCGGAACAACTACTATCGTTGGATATTTAATTAATTTAATTTCTGGACAAATATCATCCATTTCTGCTATATTAAATCCTCAAGTTGCTATTGGTGAAGATTTAATCTCAAGATTAACATATATAATAAAAAATAATAACAATGAAAAAGCCAAAAAGCTAATTATCAATGGAATAAACAATATTATTGAAAATTGTTGTAAAAAAGCAAAAATTTCTCTTTCTGACATAAAAGATATTACGATCGTAGGGAATACGGGGATGCACCATATGTTTTTCGGTATTCCAATTGAATTTTTGGCAGTTTCGCCTTATGTTCCTGTTTTTAAAGCTCCTATTAATTTAAGTGCTAATACTCTTGGATTAAATTGTAATCCAAATACTAATGTATATTCCCCTCCGGTTATAGCCAGTTATGTGGGAACAGATACTATTGGATGTATTATTTCATCAAAAATTTATACCTTTGAAAAGTATACTCTTTTGGTTGATATTGGAACGAATGGAGAATTGGTTATAGGAAATAAAAACGGCCTATGTACTTGTTCATGTGCAGCGGGTTCAGCTTTAGAGGGTGCTCATATTTCAAGTGGAATGAGGGCTTCTGAGGGGGCAATAGAGTCAGTCTTTATAGATAAAGAAACACTGGAACCCTCTTTAAAAGTAATCGGAAATACTAACCCTCTAGGGATATGTGGTTCAGGCTTAATTGATGCGGTCGCAGAAATGTTAAAATCGAAAATCATAACTCGAGCTGGTAAATTCAATTTAAAATCTGATGAAATTAAAAATCATCCAAGAATTGCTAAGAGGGAAAATCTTTACTGCTATATATTATATAAACCAGAATGGGATAATCACTTCCAAGATGATATCGCAAAAAGTAGTAGTAATGAAATTATAATTACACAAAAAGATATTAATCAACTTCAATTAGCAAAAGGTGCTTTTCTTTCAGCAGCATATTTATTAATTAAATTAGACAATAAAAATCAAACCTCACTTGAGCAAGTTCTATTAGCAGGTGGTTTTGGAACATTTATTAATAAAAAAAATGCTGCTTTCATTGGTTTATTTCCCGAAGTTAAATCAGAGAATGTATTCCAAATAGGAAATTCTGCTGGCATTGGTGCTCAATTATTACTTAGAGATTTTAAACAGAGAAAACTAGCGAACGAAATAGCATTTAATATAAAATATTATGAAATTGCTTCTTTACCAATATTTCAGAAAGAATTTACAGCTTCACTTTATTTTCCTCATTATGACCTTGAAAATTTCCCTTCAATTAAGGAACAATATAAAGATTTACCATTAATGTAAAATAATAAATAAAATAATTTTATGCAAACCTCATTTTATTATAAGATCTTGTTTATAATTCGATATTAAAATAAGATTTTATTTTAATAATTATTTTTACTATATGATAAAATAATTTACTATAGTAAAAAAATTTTTAATTTATTCTTATGACAACTGCTAAAGGTAAAATTTCAGAAAAAAAATCAGGAAATCGTGGTTATAAAAGCTTTTGGGTCTACATTCCAAGTAGTTTATCTAAAAATGATTACTTTCCTTTTAAAGATAAAGAGGAAGTTCTGATAGAATTGAGTGGGGAGAAACTAGTAATTCGTAAAAATTATGATCTTTATCAAATAACGAAAAAATATGGTATAGATGATGCTACTTTATCAAATTTAGTGGAAAAGAAAGCTTTAATGAATAAAGATCTGCCATTTATTTACTTTAGAAATAAAATTTTTTCTTACGCTGATACAAACGAAATTTCAAATAAAATTGGTAATGGCCTCTTAAAATTAACGAAAAAATTAAAAATAAAAAGCCCAAAGATTGCTTTATTGCTCCCAGATTGTCCTGATTTCATGTTTTGTTGGTTTGCTATAGCAAAAACGGGATGTGTGGTAGTAGCAATTAATCATTTATTGACAGAGAATCTTCTTGAGTATATCTTGAAAAATAGTAATACTGAGATTTTAATTATTGATTACAGATATCTTTCTAAATTTAAAAAAATTCATAATAAAATTCCACAAATTAAAAAAATTATTGTTTATAATCCTTCTAGTAATTTCAATTTTAAAGATAAATTTATTGATTTTCAGGAAATTTTCTCCAATGAGACTAAAAATCCAAATGTAAATATTCAAAATTTTAATCCTTTAGAAATCTGTTATACTTCAGGTGCCACCGGAAAACCCAAAGGTGTTCTATATAGAAATAATTATACTCTTTCAGGTATTAGCATAGGTAGCAAATTAGAGGATTTTGGTTTTAACCAGATGTCTAATAAAATATATTGTTCTCTACCTCTGGCTCATATTTTTACACGGTATTTAGCTATAATTCCTACATTATTTTATAATGGATCTATAGTAATAGCTGAAGAATTTAATGAATCAAGATTTTGGAATGATATAAATAAATATAAACCAGATTGTTTTATCTATAATGGCAAATTTTTGTCAGCATTAGTTAATCAATATCCAAAGAATTCGGATAGAAAACATTCATTGAAGTATGCATTTGGATTCGGAGCTTTAAAAACAGTGTGGGAAGCATTTGAAAGAAGATTTGGTATACCACTTTTCGAAATTTGGGCAGTAGTAGAGGGGATTGGAATTCTAATGAATACTATAGGTTCTAAAGGTGGCAAATTAGGATCTGTGGGAACACCAGTTAGGGGTTATGAGTTAAAAATCGTCGATGAAAATGGAAGAAAGTTACCTCCAGGAAGAAACAATGTTGGCGAAATTGTGTCAAGGACTAAGCTTCCTTTTGAATTAGAATATTATAATTTAGAAGAATCCTTATCAATGAAGATAGGACCTAATAGATGGGTTTACACAGGAGAGTTTGGTTATAGAGATAATGAAGACTTTGTGTACTATTTAGGTAGGAAAACGGATATGATTCTTAGAGGAGAAGAAATCTTTTTTGCTACAGATATTGAAAAAATTGCTAACTCACATCCAGCTATATCTGAGTGTGCTGCATTTGAGGTATCTTTTAAAAATTCTCCTAATAAAGAGATAAAAATATGTGCTGTAGTTAAAAAAGATAAAAAACTGAAATACTCTGACTTTCATTATTTCCTTAATGAAAATTTAGCCTATTTCATGGTTCCCAGGTTTATAGAATTTAAAGAAGAATTACCCAAAAATATTAATGAATTAGTTCTAAAATTTATTTTAAAACAACAATGGGAAGATATAACTCTAAGAAAAAATACTTATGATTCAATTGAACAAAAATTTTTAGATTAATAATAACTATAAAGAAACTATTAAAAAAACGAAAATATGAATATTCGGATCTGTATTAATCAATTATTATTTTTATTAACTTGAGATTGAATGTTCTATAAGTGTTGCCATTCCAGTACCTCCTCCAGCACATTGAGAACAAATCGCATATTTTCCTTTTCTACGCTTCAACTCGTAAAGAGCAGTTAAAATTAGACGTACACCAGTCATTCCTGGTGGATGTCCTAATGCGATCGCGCCACCGTTGACATTAACTTTGTTTCTATCTATACCTAATGCTTTTATACAAAAAAGCACCTGCTGAGCTTGGGCTTCGTTTATCTCGAAAATATCTATATTATTTAGGCTAAAATTTGTTTTTTTTAGTAAGTTTCTAATAGCGGGAATCGGTCCAATTCCCATATATTGAGGTTCTACATTTCCCATTGCGGATGCTTTCCAAATACCGAGGTAATTTAAATTCATTTCTTCTGCTTTTTCCTTTGCCATTAATATAACTGCAGCAGCACCATCACTTAGAGCAGGTGTGTTCCCTGGAGTTACAAATCCTCCTTCTCTGAAAACAGGCTTTAGGGAATTTAGTTTTTCTAAAGTAACATCTTTTCGGGGGCTCTCATCATAATCCACTAAAATAGTTTTTCCCTTGAAAACTACTTCGACAGGAACAATTTCATCGAAAAAATTGGCTTTTTTTGCAATCAGATACTTTTGTTGGCTTTCAAGAGCGAATTGATTTATATGCTCAAATGTTAATTTTATTCCAGGAATCCCATACTTAGCACAAATTTCCTTGGAATCCTGTAAAATATTTTCGGCAGTTTCACCCACATGCTTATAGGAACCATACATTCCATAAGTATCTGTAAACCCATCATAAAATAAAGCATCCACCACTTCGGTTGTTCCAAGCCTATACCCCCATCTTGAGTTCATAAGCATGTACGGACATTGGCTATTATTTTCCATCCCTCCAGCAAGCACGGTATCGTATTCACCCGTTGCAATCTGAAGGGCGGCAAGTTCAATGGCTTTCATTCCAGAAGAACAGACATTATTTATAGTTAATGCCCCAGCGGTAAATGGAATTCCAGCTTTTAATGATGCAATTCGAGCAGGATTGTTACCCATTCCCTCTTGATGAATAGCTCCCATGATGACATCTTCGATCATGGATGGACTAATTTTGGATCTTTCTAGAGCCGCCTTAATAGCAAAACAGGCTAAATCAACAGCGGAGACATCTTTAAATGATTTACCAAAATGTCCTATTGGAGTTCTTGCCCCATTAACTATGACTACCTCTCTCAATTTACTTTCACTAGTGATTAATTTAATTCTTTGGATAGTTATTTAAAATGATTGATCTAAAAAAATAAA
>JBHLNT010000148.1:0-10694 GCA_048941265.1 Promethearchaeota archaeon | reverse complement strand
CCGTTGGGCGGGCCAGCTACATAATTTAATTTAATTTCACCAGTGTCAAAAAATCTCTCCTCTATTCCTGCTTTTTTTAATATTTTAATCATTATTTTCCTTTCTCTGAGTATAATAAATTATTTCTACATAATTTACTCATTCTGAAAAAATATTGAAGGTTATATAAAGATTGTTTTAATTATCAATTTCTTTCCAAATGATAACAATTTGAAAGGCAGTCTATAATATAAGACCATAAACAATTAACTTTTCTATTAATGCACCAAAAATTCCAAATGTATATCATCCAGTAGATGAAAAAGCATGCAAAAAAAATTAGGATTTAAATCTCGATGAAAATCTAGACATTATTTAGTTATAGTTCTAATTTTTTATTAAATTCAGCAAAACCTTTGAAATAATACGGAGCATTTTTTCTCGGCTGGGGCAAACCAACGCATAAGCTTGGTTAACAGAAGCCGAATGGTCGGGGGTTCGAATCCCCCCTCTCCCATTCCACTTAATGGCATTCGAAATTTCCCGATTTTTCAATTTAATTAGAAAAATATCATTTTTTTTAATACTTAAAAAGTATTTGTAGATCTAAAATATTTTGATATTTTATTAGAAATAATTGATAGTTCGAATAATTTTACTGCTAAACATAAAAATTATATCCTCATCAAATTAAATTGATTGAGAGTAATGATTTAGTTTAAAACCACAAATATCACAATAATTTGAATCACTTTTTAGTATTCTCCCACATTTCTCACATTTTTTTTTAATTTTAGGAATTTGAATTTCTTTTCCTTTATTATATCTCTTATATAGAGTTATCTTGTCTTTTTGTAATTTTATATAAAGTTTGTTTCTTTTTCCATCAAATTTCGAAAGTAATAGAGGAAAGAGTATAAAACTTGATATAAAGAAAAGTACCCAAAGAAAAGTAAAAGAATAAGGAATAGTAAATATTATAGGAAGTAATAGAGAAAAGAAGAAAATAATAAAACAAATACTATATGCAAAATATTGTTTTATAATCAGTTTTTTCTTCTTATTCTTTCCATCTTCAATTATTTCATGTAATTTTGACTTTCCTTCAAAAGTAAGTAAATTAAAATGATCTATACAAAATCCTTCCTTTAAACAAGTATCACAAATCTCTCTATGACAAATAAGACAGGTATTAATATGCTCTGTCTTTACTTCCTTTTCACATATAGCACATTTATAATGATAAATATCATAGGGAATTTCAGTAAACATAATTTTTACTTAGTCCTTCTCAATAATAGAATTTTAATTTAATTTGTTGAATTAGACTTCTTATTGTTCTAAATAATAATAATAAAAATAGTAATAAATTTCTAATTTTTTTTAAATATGTAAATAGCATACTAATTTAATTCTTTCAAAAGTCTTGAGTTGGGGCAGACTACTGAATTAGCATGGTTTACAGAAAAGCATTCTAAACAATATAAAGACTTGGGATTCAAAGGAAGAATTTTACGAAATTTTTTGATTAAATTTTCCCCCCACTTACATCATAAAATTTATGAATTTTTCTTTAATAATTTGTTTTTTTAAAACATTATAATTTATTTTTCTCTTTTAAACTCATCTACAGCTTCCAACGCTGCCACAATATTCTCAGGAGGGACATCAGGTAAAATATTATGGATGGCATTCCATACATAGCCCCCACCAGGAGCGAAAATTTCAAGTAATTCTTTCACATGTTTTTTGATTTCTTCAGGAGATTTTCGATTTAGGACATTACGAGTATCAGCACCACCACCCCAAAAAGTAATATCATCTCCAAAATTTTCCTTTAAATATTTCGGGTCCATACCTTTAGCGCTTATTTGAACAGGATTGAGTATATCGATTCCACACTCTATAAGATCTGGCAATAATTTTACGATAGAACCGCATGAATGGAAGAATATTTTCATGGAACTATGTTTCTTTATATAATTACATAATTCTTGATGACCTCTTTTGAAAAATTTCCTGTAAGTTTTAAGGCTAATCATTGGTCCGTTATTTTCACCTAAATCATCCCCAAAGGTAACAATGTCAAGTACATCCCCCAGATATTTACATACTACTTTTAAAGCGTTAATATAGAATTCGATTTGTAAATCAACAAATTTTTCTACTTTTGTTTGATTTCGAATGGTATCTATGAGAAACTTATCCATTCTTCTAAAAGTATGGGTTCCTTGAAATATATTTAATGTAAGGCATAAAATAATTATTTTATTTGTTTCTTTACGCAATTTAATTACATTATCTCTTAAGTTGCGCCAATATCTTTTTTCACCCATATTACTAAGAGGGGGAATAAGACCTTTAGCCCATAGATTTTTGTCTAAGGCTTTTATGTAGGATTGAAAGTCAAAATTTTCGGGATAGTTTTCCAACCAAGGATAATAAATTTGATCCATAACAAGGGAATCCTTTGACATTCTTCCAATAATAGTACCATCGGAATGAACTAATTCATAGGACCCATCTTCATTATGTCTTGGGTGAAGATAAACAGGAAATTGTGCTTTTATACCATGCAACTCAACATCATACCAATCTTTATCCTCTGTAAGGTAAATAGAACCTATATCTATTGCATCAATACCAAAACGTTTAATAAACCAATCTTCGACCCGAGCCAATTGCTGAACCATATCATATACCCGAATTTTTCCCTCTTTTATTCCCAAATAATTTTTTAAATTGTAATATGCTAGTGCTGAAATTCCAGTCATGTTAGTTGCCCCTATATCGATTGGAACTCGATCCGGTTCCTTATGATTAATTGTCTTGAGTATTCGTTCTCTAGAATTTATTTCTCATCACCCTTTTTAATTTCTAATGAAATTATTTGGTTCTTTTAGATAGAAGAACTAATTAAATATAGTCTTTATAAATTACTTTTCTTACAGTATCTATATCTTTTTTACAGCGAAGTATCGTAAATTACACAAATACTATTAAAAATGTTCAAGGAGGTGGTTAAAAATTAGCCAAATAGAAATTATCCATGATGATGAGTGGGCAAATGATTGGCATACGATTGTAGAATTATTTGATGTGATTGACAAATTGAAAGAATTATTTTCTCGATTAGATGTTTCCTATCTTCGTGAAATAGAGCAGAGAATCCTGAAATTACATTTGGAAAAATATGTTTGCTCTCTCCAGAATTATATCATTGAAAAGTACTCTTAATTATGCTTTAATCTCATTAGGAACAAAATATTGTTTTTATTTTTAAAATGATAAAATAAAAATCTATAAAAGAGCTTAAGACTAACTAGAAATTAAGTAAATAAACTTTGTTTCGGTGAAAAATTTGAATTTATTACTTTTCTGGACTTATATTGCCACTATTTTAATACTTATTAGTGTTATTCTTGTAATTATCCTTGTTTGGAGGGACTATTTTCCTAGGCGATGGTTAAATCTTCTTGTAATCTCATTTAGTACAGCGATTGGTGGAATAATTTCATTATTATTAGCAGAACTTGAAGCACCATATAATTCAAATTTTTATATCAATCCTTTCTTCTATTTAATTTATTTTGGTCTAACCGGAATTTCGATGCTTTCGATTTACCTTTTGGTGCTTGAAATACACTTTAAACACATTAAACTATTATTGGTTTTAGGATTTATCCTATTCACTATGCTAATAATCTTCATCATCGTAACTATAATTCTTTTGCTATTATTTCAATATACGAACTACCCTTTGATTTCTTATTTAGCATTTGAATGTATGTATAGCCTTGGGATTGTAGCATACATTTTATTGGCCATAGGTAGTTTCTCCCATGTCTCATCTGACAGGTTAGAGCAAAATATCCGCCGTGAATTAATAGTAGTTGGAATATTTAGCTTAGGATTTGCTTTTGGTCTTATTTTAATAGCAATGGCCATATTATACGTGGACTTTTCTATTGCTCTTGATCCGGCGGTATCTATTTTTTGGTTATTATGGATTAGTTTAGTGTCTATTATCTTTTTATTAATGGTTCGACGAGCAATTGTCTTATTTACAAGATAAAATTCAATTGAAATATTTTATTAATTAAAAAACTAACATTTATTTACTTAAAAGCATTTATTTGGGGCGTTAGGGTTATAGAAACATTTTGGATCAGAGGCAGTGATATCTCCTAAAAAGATATGCGCATTTGCCCGGCAACCATAACACACAAGTTTAGAAACGCAAGTTGCACATGGTCCTTTCACATTAATTTTTAATAACAGGTTTTTTTTTGCCTTTTTCACAATTTTAAGAATATCTTCTTCATATATGTTTCCTTCTGATAAATCTGGTAAAAGTAAGCATGGGGCTACATCTCCATTGGCAAGAACCGCTAAATGAGATTGACAGGCATACTTACCATCTGAACACCCTATCAGTAACATGTGTTTTCCTTCGATGTCCGCTCTATGACGAAATGCTTTTTCTATTTGCGATAATGTAGGTTCCCATTTAGATCCCTCATCCTTCGCAAGTCCTAAGGGTCTAAAAACTGCAATTGCCACATGTTTAGCACCTTCTGAATAAAACCAATCCATAAGTTCATTAATTGATTCCGCATTTTGGCTCGTCAAAGTAGGACAGCCATATATTCTATCAGGAGGAAACCCTTCATCAAGGAGTGTTTTATATCCCTCAATCTTAGACTTTAGTGAATGTGGTAGTCTATTTACTTGGTTATATATCTCTTGATCCAATGTATCTATATGCATTCCAAGAATGAATTCCTGACCATTCGACTTAGCAAATTCACTAGCTTCAACTAACCACTTAGCCTTATGTTTTGGGATTAATCCGGCGAGAGGCATATACATATGGAAACCATCTTGGATGCCATAAAAAACCATATCTTTACATTTAGGATGTATAAGTTGATCTCCACCATATAAATATACGACTTGAACTCCAAGCTTTTTTAGCTTAAGAATCTCCTTAAATTTATCAAAGGATAGATTGTCATTTCGAAGATTATCTGCATCTAAAGAGCTAGCATAACAATATAAACAACCACCAGCACATCTCTGATTTATCTCTATATTCACGCAAACCGGATTTCCTTTATTATAAACTCTAACCAGCTCTTTTCTGGCAAAAAGATCAATTGGCGGATTTTCTCTCGTTCCATGCTTATTTTTAAACAAATTTAAAGCAACTCACTCTTCAATAATTTAAAAAGGCCTTTCAGATTTCGATAACTCTTCAGCATAATCTTTGAAAAACCACTTAATCTCATTTTGAAAGAAAAATCTCTCCCTCAACACATCGTAATGTGATTTACCTTTGAGGCTTGTCAATTTAGCAATATCTTCTGATTGGATCTTATCTTCATTAACTAAGTCCATTCGACATTTAAATTGATCTACCATCTGTATCGGCCTCAAAATAATTTTTATCGCGTTTGAGACTTTGTCAATTATATATTTAAAATCCAATTCATTTTTGAAATGTGTTTCTTGATTTTGAATAAAAAATTCATTAACTTGTTTTAATATCAATGCCATTTTGTAATAATTTACAATTTCTTCAGGATTAAGGGCCTCAGATAAATACTCAATAGTATTTTTAATTATATTCGAATCAATGTTTTTCTTAACCATTACTTTCTCTAATTTTGCTAAGAATTGCTTCTTTAGAAATTCTTTATACTTTATGATTATCGCACGATTTTCTCTTCGATCACTACATATTTCTACTATTTCTCCTCTAGGAGTTGAATATGTGAAACCATGACCTTGAGGTCCAAGACCTCCTAACAATACCATTGATAAACTGAAAAATTTATAGAGGTTTTTAAAATCTAAAATTTTTTCGTAATTTTTCAAAATATTATTTATTGAGACTAAATGTGTCTTTCTTCCAAATCTAAATTTTAATAATTGCAGTTCATTATTTGAACTGTTATTTTTGATTGGTAAATAATGCTTTTCAAATCTATTAATAAAATTCCTTATATCTCCCAATTTTTGAACACTTAATCCATATATTGAGTACCTATCGAAAAATATTTTTAGAAAACTTAAATTATATTCAGTTCTAAAAAAATATTCATCATCAGGAAATGTAGATGTGTTATTAAGATAAATTAAATAGAGATCATAGGGCATAATCTTGCATGAATACCATATTAACGAATTTGATACTTTTCCAAATAGATCATTTAAATTAGCTATAAGAGCTTTATCTTTTCTTTTTATAGAATCTATTATTTCTAACTCATGTTTAGTAAAGGTTCGCTCGAATAAATTATATTCGTTAAAAAACCTTATAATTTCAATAATATTGCCAATTTGACCAGATTGTATACCAGAAAGATGCAAATCAGAGATAATTTCAAATCTGCGTGGAATTTTCTTAACATTTATAAAAATTTCTAATTTATCACTTATCTCGAATAACCGTCTAAACTTATCAAACTTTCTTGATGCCAAAAATTTGGAGAGTGCATTATAATAATTTTTTTCAAGATCTTCCTTAAATTTTTCATATCTCAATGAAGAGGATTGAAGATTTGGATTTTCATTGATAATATGGGTAAAAAAGTCGCTTATTTTAAATGATTCACCTGATATCAAAGACTCAATGATCTCTAAAAATTGATCTGAAAGCATAATTAGACAATATTATATATACAAGTGATATAATAAAACTATTTCTAATAAAAATAAAGCTATTTGTGATATGTTTTAGGACGCGTTTTTTACTCATTAAGAATCCTTTAAACACATAAAAAGCAATTTAAATGGATAATTCTTTTAGTATGCCATTGAATCCTCAGGGTAGAATACAGCAGGACGCCATTCAATTGGAGTTGAATATGTATGAATTGTAATATTTGCTCTTTCTGGCTGTAATTTATCTCTCTTTTTGGAATGAGAATTGTTTTTTCTCGAACTAGGAATATAATAGCCTAAAAGACAGGTAAGTTCAAAAATTTCTTTCATCAGAGCATTAAAGAATGGTTTGTTTCTGGTTTTTGGTATATATCCTAATTTAAAAGTATTATGCCATA
The DNA here is from genome assembly GCA_048941265.1 of Promethearchaeota archaeon. GTDB lineage: Archaea > Asgardarchaeota > Lokiarchaeia > Sigyniarchaeales > SOKP01 > LW40-45. Next base: position 3,648 of record JBHLNT010000148.1, on the reverse strand, counting down.
CACTCACAGCATAGCTATCATATTTATTGTCCGGTTCAGGCTTCAGATCTAATATAGTTTTAGGGGGCAATCTAGATAAGTATTTCCCATTACCAGTATAATAAATACCTACAATTTGGAGATGATAATCTTTATTATACTCTAACTTATTAAGCATAACATAGTCCTCAATTCTTAGGTTATATAAAAAACTAAAGAGGCTATGGATTTAATAAGATGAATTTTAAGTTTTCTTAAATTACATTTAACTTGCAAGATTGATGGTTCAGAATTTTTTCATAGGATTTCTAGCTTTAATTAAATAATTCTTCTCATAAGCTTGGTAGGATTTTTACATATTATCTAAAAGTTAAACCTTATTCAATATTTAATTGTATTAAGAATTATTATTACTGTCAATAATATTATATTAGAAAGTGATTAGAATGACAGTTTTAGTGACAGGTGCGAATGGTTTTATGGGTTCAAATGTCGTAAGAGAGTTGATTAAAGATGGTGAAGATGCAAGGGTTACTATTAGAAAGACCAGTGATACTCGAAATATTGATGATCTGAATGTGGAGAAGGTCTATTGCGACATTCGGGACAAGAAAGCCGTAAAAACAGCACTGAAAGGATGCAGTACTCTTTATCATACAGCAGCCTATTTTGCTCATTGGTCACCCAATAAACAATTATTTTATGATATAAATGTCGAGGGAACCAAGAATATTCTTGAGGAAGCCCTTTCTCAAGGATTAGAAAAAGTTGTTTATACCAGCACTTCTAATACGATTGGATCTCATGGAGCTGGAAATTATGTGACGGAGGAAGCAGAATTCAATGGGTGGGAGGCGAAAGACCACTATGCCATCTCAAAGTACCTTGCTGAGATTGAAGCAAAAAAGATTTGTGAAAAAGGTCTTCCTCTTGTAATAGTAAATCCAACTTTAGTCATTGGGGTCAGGGATCGCAAGCCAACACCTTCAGGGGCATTACTTGTCGATATAGCCAATGGGGACATGCCAGGATATATTGAAGGTGCTATAAATGTCATTGATGTTGAAGATGTGGCACGCGGACACATTCAGGCAGCTCAGAAAGGAAAAATTGGTGAAAGATATCTCTTTGGCAATGAAAATTTGTTTGTTGGAGAATTTTTCAATATGATTGCAGAAATTGCTGAAGTAAAACCGCCAAAACATAAGATTCCTTACAGAATTGCCTTATTAGTAGGATACTTAAGTCAGTTGTCCTCCCGCATCACAAAAAAACCACCCATTGTGACAGTGTCTCAGGTACGCTTAGGAAATATGGGTGAACATTTTGATTGTTCCAAGGCTATAACTGAATTAGGATTAAAACAGACACCCATCAAAAAAACTATTGAAAAAGCAATTAGCTGGTTCAGAGAAAATGGGTATATAAAATAATAGCGTGAAAGAATGGTTTCACGAACTATTTCGAAAAATATTTTTTTACTTATTTTATCAGTAAACAAGCACTTAAACTTAAAATTCAAGAAATAATTATCCCTAATTAATAAATTTAATACAATAAAAATAGACAAACTATTAAAAAGTGAAAAATTTGGTTCATAATCCTCAAGCTACTAAACAAGCCCTCTCTATTTTGAGGAGCGGAGAAAATTTTAACTTTTATGTGATTTTTTTACTTGTTCTCGTTTTATTCATCTATTTTAGCGAAATTAAGAAAAAAAATTGGAATGCTATCGCGGCAGGTTTAGCACTTTACATGGTACATTGGCTTGCTGAAATTATTAATGCGTTGTGGCAACCTTTAACTGGTCACGCGCTATGGACAATTCCAACAGGAACAGCTTTTTTAATCCTTATTGGAGTTGGTATCGAACTCAGTTTGATGTTCTCAATAGCCGGGATTGCTGTGAGTAGATTATTACCTGATGACCCAGAAGAAGAAATATTTGGCTTTCCAAATAAGATAGGGAGAATAGGAATAATACTGGCTAATGCCGCTCTTGCCTCTATTATAGAAATCTTTTTGGTCATGACCCCGGCATTTGTTTGGGTTCACGAATATTGGAATGCATTTACGGTCTTCATTTTCGTATATATCCCCTTTTTCTCTGCCGCTGTATATGCATATTACTGGGAGCCAAGAAAACAGAAATTATTTATAGGGTCTTTAGCAGTTATAAATGTTGTACTTCTCATTATTTTTGTAGGAATTCTACACATAATTTAAAATAAAACTATTTTTAATCTTTTTTTTCCTTTATTTTTATTTCAAATTCAATTAAATTAGAAAAAGGATAATAATAGAGATTTTACGATTTTAATTGCTTTTTTAACTCCTTAATTTTAGGTCGAAGCACTAAGGCACCATTATTAAGAATATTACTTGCAATGAAAGAGGTTTCTGTTTCAGCTTTTTGTTTTAAAACTTTAGACTTTAACTTTAAAGCTTCTAATAATAATGCATCCTCTGAATCGTATCCCTCTAGTATAACATCAAGTAAATGCAAAGCAAGCTGTAGCTTTCCCTGTTCAATATTTATTTTTGCCTGTTCTAAAAAATTAGCAACATCGGCAAGCTTTAAAAACTCTTTCGCGATATCTTTGCGTTTTGCTGGATAAAGATCTGTAGGATTTCCTGTATCATACCAGCCATGGTAAAGCCTATATACGGCATGGATTGCAAATTCATAACATCCATACATAGGTAATAAATAAGGGGAATCTTTGAGTTTATCTGGGAAAATTTCGATCATTTCGTGAAAAATTTGCTCAAACCACTTGCCCTCATTCAATCGTTTTACGACTTCATCATGAACAAAATTCATTGCTTCAGCAATAATAGCCAAAACTTCCTTGACTTTTTCTTTCCCCTCGATAAGCTCGCCGTGTCCAGGTACTAAATACTCTGCATTTTTTTCCATCATTCTTTCCATTGCTAAAGCCCAGTGTTTGGGATATCTTTGAACTTTATACGGATTGCCGACATTCGGAAAGCTCGCAACAATAAGATCTCCAGCGAAGATAACTTTTTTTTCAGGCACCCAGAGCCATATAGCATCATCAGTTTCACCCCATTCAGGGTATAGCTCGAATGTGAGACCTCCCAATTCAAATTTATATGTTTCATTTCCCTTAATGATGATTGTAGGATCAAGGGTTTCATGGGCGGAGACTTCTACAGGTCGTTTGAGGGACGCAAATTGCTGTTGATTTAACCAGATGTGATATTTATCTAACATTCTATATTTTTCGAAACGTCTTATGCAGTTTTCGTGAGCTATAACCTCTGGCATTTCCCATTCTTTTTCCTTGATTTCTTTAATGAATGGATCAAATCCAAAACAATGGTCGAAATGCCCATGTGAATATATGATATATTTTATAGGTTTATCTGTAACCATTCTAAGATCTCTAAATATTTTTGGACCAAGTTGTTTATTAGTTATATCGAAAATTATTAATCCCTCATCAGTCTCAACAACACCACAATTTCCAAATCCTCCTATCAAGTGGCACATCCCATCGGCAAAAGTTGCCGTCGGAATAAATCCAAATGCCCTTCTCATTCTTTCTGTGGATATCTTCATCGATTTTTTTCAGCTTTATTTTGATTTTTTAAATTAATTTAATTAATTTACCAAATTTATATATTTTTGTTTATAAGGTGTAT
>JBHLNT010000147.1:0-10697 GCA_048941265.1 Promethearchaeota archaeon | reverse complement strand
GGACCAGAACACTGTTTTTTAAAAGAAATGGATCGATTAAGAGTTGGAGAAGCAACAGATAATGAAACGCTTGAGGCATTTAAGAAACTATCGCTTTTAGAAGGAATTATTCCTGCCCTTGAAAGCTCACACGCATTAGCATATTTAGAAAAAATCAAAAGTGATTTTAATAAAAAAGATATTGTTGTTGTAAATTTATCTGGTTCAGGCTCTAAAGATTTAGATATAATAAAAAAATATGTGGAGTTTAAAGTAAAGTGACTAACTGTTTTAGTAGCAGGAATTAATCCTTTACTTATATACTCCGTATTCTTTAGTAAAATCAATCATAGCTTTAATATTCTCAGGCTTTGCCTCATCGATTACAGCCCCGTTCATCATTATGTAGCCCCCATCTTTACCAGCAGTATCTATTAATTTCTTTGCATAATCTTTTACTTCTTGGGGTGTACCTATATTTAATAATGCGATGGGCATATTACCCCCTATGCAGGCAGAAGAACCTAATATTTCTTTTGCTCTAGTCATATCTGTTGTATCAAAGGCCCATATAACCTTACCTTTAGGTACATCTTTAATGACATCCAGCCGAGAGTTAAAACCGCCCTCAACGTAAGAAAATGGTACACATCCTTCTTCAATTAACCCCATAAGGAGTTTCTTAAAGGTAGGCCAGTAAAAAGTCTTAAACTGTTCATCAGAAAGAAAACCATCAGCACCTTTATGTAAAGGTATAAATACAATTGGATTTCCATTCATCTTCGCCATAGATACTCCCATATTGACCATTAAAGGGGTTATCACTCTAAGAGCTTCAAGTACCTTATCAGGCTGCCGGTATATATCAAGCATTATTCCTCTAGTGCCTCTTAGAGTATCGCCAAGAGTATCATATGGTGCTTTTGAAGCTCCACCAAAAAAGTTAGGAAACCCTGCTTCTGCCATCTCCTTATCATACGCTCCAAGTGTCCCTGCCCATTTCAGTGCTTCACTTCCTGCTTCCATAAGGGCCTTAAGGGCTTCTTGAACGTCTGGCAGGCCATATGGTAGAATATTGCCACCGGTGAATGGTAATTCGACTATATTAGTGAGAGGTGCTAACTGTTTAAGGGGATCTAATGCTCCAAATACACGTGGTAAATATACGCTTCTGAAGTAACCTGATGGATCTTGAATAAAAGCATCATATTCATCCACTTTCATGTAATCACTCTCAAGGCACTGATATGAATGGTTAGGGGAAGCTCCATGGCCAGGCCATGCATATAATTTGTAATCAAGAATATCAAAAAGTTTTCCTGGACCAGGTACGAAACACCCAATATGTGCATCAGGTTTAAAATCTAAAATCATTTTTTTCCATGCCATAAGGAGTTTATCATAGTCATACATAGCCTCTCTGGGGGTTATTCCACTATAAAAGGCAGGGAAAAAACCAAGCATTAACATTACTGGGACTCTATCAGGGTTCTTTTTCAATTGAATCGCATCTTTTATCCTCGTTACTCTTTCTTTATATGCCTTCTCGGCTTCAGGATTAGTAAACTCTATGCCTTGGGGCGAAAGCCACCTTTTAAACATTTCCTCCTGTTTCTCATCTGTAGATAACTCTTTCCATTTATCTTCCATTTTTTGTTCCCTCCTATAAATTTTTTCGTGAGGATTCTTAACTAGCACCTACCCATTTTTTTGCTAGGACCACTGCTTCAACTGCGTCTTTTCCATAAGCATCTGCACCTACATAATTCCTAATACTTTCATCCATTTGACCTCCTCCAATCATAATCTTCGATTTTTCTCTTAAACCCGCTTTTTTGATTTCCTCTATAGTTTCCTTCATAGAGTCATATGCTAAAGTTAAGAATCCACTCAGAGCGATAATTTCTGGATTGACTTCCTTTATTTTTTCCACAAATTTTTCTTTTGATACATCTACGCCAAGATCATAAACCTCAAATCCATTTGTTTCCAACATAAATTTTACGATATCCTTACCTATGTCATGTAAATCACCGAAAACCGTTCCTAAAACTATTTTTCCTAAACTTTCAGCTTTAGGTCCAGCCTTAAGTTTAGGTTCTAAAATTTCGGTTATCTGTCTTAGAATCTCACCGGACATGATCAGATCTGGTAGGAAGAACTCCTTGTTCTCAAACTTTTCTCCTACCTTGGACATTGCAACTCTTACCTTATCTAAAATTTTCAAAGGATCTTCCCCTGTTTCCACCTGCTTTTGAACCAGCTCTATCGCTTCTTTCTCATATAAATCTACTATTAAACTTACTAAATCCTCAGACAAAATTATTCCTCCTTTTAAAAATTTGAATTTATTATTTAATATTGGATATTTATTATTTCCTTATCCTTCTTTCATTTATAAATCTTATCTTAAATATATTTTAACATTAGATAAAAAGAGTTAACTATAGGATAATTTATCCTAAAATTAATACTAATTTTACTTATTTTTTCTTATTATTTGTTTAGAAAAATTCATTGAATAGAGCTAAAAAAAAATTGAAAAATATACAGGATACTATATTTTTTTTTCGATGTTTGTAAGTAAGAATGTTCTATTGAGAAACATATTTTTCAATATTTCTCCTTAGTTTTTCAATAGTAAATGGTTTTTCTTTAAAGCTAACAACCCCTAGAGAGAGAACTTCTTCCATAATACTACTATCGGCACTTACAAAAATAATTTTTGTATGATTGCTTATTTTTAAAATCTCTTTTGTTGCTTCAATACCATTTTTTTTTGGCATACGATGATCCATAAGAATAAGATCTGGTTCGGTAGAAAATGATTTATACACGTTGATGGCCTCTTCACCGTCACTTGCTGTACCAACTACCTCAAAACCTAAAATTGATATTATCTGTTTATATAAGAATTGAATATGGGGTTCATCTTCTACTATAAATACCTTAACCATTAATTTGCACCTCGGGAATTAGTATTATAAAATTACTTCCTTTTGAATAATCTCCTTTTACTCTATCTTCAACCCAGATTTTTCCCTTATACATTTCGATGATTTTATTTACAAGCGATAAGCCTAAACCTATTCCATATATTTTCTTTCTCTCCGGAGACGCGCGGTAAAATATTTCGCTCTTTCTAATATCTTTTATTCCAATCCCATTATCAATAAATTCCAGCTTGCAATAATTAATGCCATTTTCTTTAAGACTTGATATTCTAATTATAATCTCCACATTCTCATTCTTATTATGTCTTATTGAATTTATTATAATATTCTCAAATACATCTTTAATTAATTTATTCGCTTGCAGATAACATTGCTCCTTTATGCAATCAATCTGAATTATAAGATTTTTATCATTAACAGAATCTTTTGTCTTGTCGATTAATTTCTTTAAAATGCTCAATATTTCTACTTTTTCGAGAAGAATTTCTTTTTCTTCAATTAGAGAAAGTTTTTTAATGCTATTAACTAATTTTTTGCCTCGATTGACCTCAGAACTAATTATATCTAAAAATACACCAAATTTTTCTTTTTCTACCTTAGAGGGAGATAACATTGATATAAGCTGATTTGATGATAAAATGCTTTGCAACATGTTATTGATATCATGGGCAAATAAATCTTTATAAAATTCTGCACGGTTATATGCTTCTCTTAAATTTTTCTCAGATTCTTTTAATTTTATATCGTTTGCAACCCGATCTGTTATATCATTCACTATAAATAATAGGTAGGGTTTTCTATTAATAGTAATTTTATTAATGGAAAAAAGTCCGTATTTTAGTTCGCCTGTTTTCGTTCTATATTGAGATTGTGCATTAATAATGCTTCCCGTTTCTTTAATAGTTTTCATCATTAATCCTCGTTGACTGCGTTCCACCCACAAATTCAGTTCTTTAGATGTCTTGCCAATAACCTCTTCTCTTTGATATCCGAGATCATGTAAAAAAACATCATTAACTTCGATAATCCGTCCCTCTTCAATTGTGCTGATTGTCATTGCTATTGCACTATTGTTAAATGCAGATCTAAATTTCGCTTCAGATTCTTTTAGTTTTTGTTCAGCCTTTTTCCTTTCAGTTATATCTTCATAATTAGCTAAGACTAAATTTGGAGGGATATATGTGTATTTTACTCTAAAATCTACATTTCTTTTTAGAAAGTAAATATATTGGGTAAGTTCCACAGTGAAATTCATTTTTTCTTGAAAACATTTTTTTAGATTTTCAAAGAGATCTGGTCTATTTAGCTCCTTTACAAATTGTTCAAAAGCACTTTTACCCATATAATCCCTAGTCTCCCTCACAGCGAGCTTTTCGGCACCCTCATTGAAATCAATTATAATAAAATCATCTTTTTTTTTTTGCCATGCTACAGTGAAGTATGGACTCCCTTTAAATAACCGTCTAAATTTCTCTTCAGAAGCCTTTAATTGTTGTTCAGCCTTTTTCCTTGAGGTTATATCTTCAGAATGAGTTAAGACTAAATTCGGAGGGACATAAGTATATTTTACTCTAAGATCTACATCTCTGTTTAGAAAGTCGAGATATTGAGTTTGTTCTACAGTGAAATTCGTTTTTTCTTGAAAACATTTTTTTAGATTTTCAAGGAGATCTGACCTATTTTGCTCTTTTATAAATAATTCAAAAGCACTTTTACCTATATATTCTTTTATCTGCCCCTTAGTGATCTTTTCGGCACCTTCATTATAATCAAATAGAATAAAATCATCATTTTCTTTTTGCCATGCAACTGCGAAATATAGTGCTCCTTTAAATAACCGTCTAAATTTCTCTTCAGAGGTTTTTAGCTTTTGTTCTTGTCTTTTCACTCCAGTAATGTCTTCGAGATATGTTAATACTAAGTCTGATGGAACATAACTCCATATTATTCTAAAATCCCGTTCTCTATTCAAAAAGTGAACGTAAATCTTTTTTTCCTTTATAAAAGTGGATTTTTCTTCGAAACATCGATTTAGTTCTTCAAAAAGATCTGGTCGAGATTGTCGTTTTAAAAACATTTCAGAAGCAGTTATTCCCAAATCATCCTTTACTTGACCATACATATTCACAGCAGTATTATTATAATCAAGTAAAATAAAATCATCGTCAACTTTTTGCCAAGCTATAGTAAACAATGGACTTCCTTTAAACAAACTTCTAAATCTATCTTCCGATCTTCTTAAATTATTTTCGATTTTTTTATATTCTGTAATATTTTGAACCATAAATTGAATGATTTCTACTTCTTCAATTTTCACTAAGGAGCAATCAAATCTACACCAAAAATATCCTTCTATTGATCTATAGAGTTTAAATTCGAAAGAATCTTGTTTTTCACCTTTAAAGATTTTCTCAAAATAATCTTTAAAGATTGGAATAAGGGGTTTATTTTTTTCATTTAAACTTAGAATATCAATATAATTTTTCCCTATTATTTGTTGTTTCGTATGGATAGAAAGGAAATCTTTAACTTTATCATTAATATTGATTAAAATCCCTTCTTTATTAATTAATCCAATCAAAAAAGGTGAAGAATTAAATATATCTTTATATAATATTTCAGATTCATTCATTTTATCTTCTATTTTTGTATATATTAAAGCTTAAAATTAAAAGCTTAAAATTAATTTAAACAAAATTTTGAATTTTATAAACATTCTTACACTAAAATATAAATTTGGAGGTTATTGTAATAAATTTTACTGTTGGGTTCTGCTTTTTTTTATATATCAAACACATTAATTTTAACATTGCTAAAAAGGAGTTATGTATTTTTCAAACTTTATTATTCACTACTATTTCCTCACTCTTGATTAGTCCTAATAAATAGGGTATCGCTAAGAATGGAGAATAGACCAATGTTATTTCAAAAATAGTATCATAGACCATCGCCCAAAATTCTAACATAGGATCAGCACGCTGTAAATTTGAGTAGCTCCCATCGGAATTTTGTATACCTACTTCAATCCATCTTTCTCCTATTAGCCATTGCCCAATATTCCAAACAGTAGCCCAAACAAGCATAACCAATATCATATATAACCCTCTTTTTCGAGATTTAGAATCCGTAGTTCCAAGCCAATAAATAGTAGGAAAAATTATTATTGCCTGAGCAATAAATCCACCTATAGTCCACATTTCTCTTCGAGAAGGAACATCTCCACCAACATCTACATCACTATAGCTTATTCCACTACTCAGAAACGATAGAGTAACTATCGCTAAAATTAATGCAAAAATAAATATATTTTTTTTCCTCGTCTTTTTATTTATTATTCTATCGCCAAAATACGTCCCCATTACACCAATCGTCCCTGCTTCACACATTGCTTGAACAGGAATTGTAAACCATAACCAATCAGTTACTACAAGTCCAAAGAGATATTTTTCTTGAAGAACCCTCCCTCCTGTTAATTGCAAACTAAGCTCAACAGCACTCCATATGATTGTTCCAGTTATAAAAACCCAGAAATAATCTAACCTTTTTTCATTCGTCTTATAATCGTACATGCAAGCTATAATCCCTATTATAGCAACAATTAGCTTTTGGCCCCAATCATTTCCAAAGCTACCACCTCTAATTAAAAATACACTTTCAAATATCATGAATTTTATTACCTAGTCTCTATAAAATCAATATTAATAAAAGTTATAGTTTAACTATAGGAAATAATTTTTAATGTTTTTTAATTCCTCATTAACTAATATAACGAAATTCAGATTCTCATTATAGTATATTTTAACGATCTAATATCCAACAAAATTTTTATATCAATAATAATCAAAACCAAGTAAAAGAACAATTTTGATTCAAAATGTAGAAAAAACTAGATTTTTAAGAATAACTTGGTTTTAGGATTGGCGTTGACACGCATAAAACGTGCGTAATGGCATCTATTTATACGTAGAATTTCTCTTTCTTAAAAAAAATGAGTTTTATTGAGAATATTCTAATTCAAATTATAAGAATCAATTTTTTTATTAAAATAATTAAAAATTACAAATAAAGTGAAAATTTTATGGAAAAGATCGGATTATTGGCATTATTTAAGAAAAATAAGCATAATAAATACAAGAATTTTATGCCTTTCATAGTAGCTGGAGATCCTGATATTTCTCAATTCAAAAAAGTTACGTTAGCAATTGAACCCTATATAGATATTCTTAGGATTGATATTCCGTTCTCTGATCCTATTGCTGATGGTCTCAACATCCAAGAAGTAAATGTGAGAGCATTTAATGATGGAATAAATACAAAACTAGCATTTAATTTTTATTTTGATATTTTATTAAAAAAAAGAAAAAAAGAAATTTTAAACATCTCTTCTTTTAAACTGAATAAATGCGAGGATTATACATGGAATCATATAAGTTAAAGATAAAATTATGCCAAAATAGACATTAATCATGATATCTTCATCGTAGATGGGTCCACTAAATATTGCTGATGCAGCTATTTCTGCGTATATCGGAAATAAATACCAGAGTCCGAAGAATGCTCCTAATATTCCAAAAGCAATTATTAAAGTTATAAATGTAAAAAAACTAATTGCCATAGCTTGAGAACCAGACCGAAATATTGCACTATGTAAAAGATAGAGCCCGGTATACATGCCTCCAACTAAACAGTAATAACCGAACCAAATAAAAAGTTGAAAAGGTACTTCGCCATATATAATTAAACAGAATATTATAGTCTCCATAAAAGCAGGACCAATCCAAAATAAAACTACAGTAAAAGCTGCTAAAGATTTTCCTACAAAGAAGTTATCCCTACCGGTTTTAGTAAAGTTAGTTAGAGCTGTTCGTTTATCAAATTCTTCAGCTATAATTCCTCCGACAAAAAAGATACATATTAGCATGAGAAATGATCCTAATTGATTTATGGCCGAAACGACAAAAGATAGTGCATTTGGAGCTACTATTGAAAAAATTGCAAATAAATTATAAATTAGGAGGGAGAGGATTAAGAATATAATATATCTTTTTTTCTGTAATAAGAGTTCAAATTTATATATCTCGTATATTTGTCTCATATTTAAATTTCTCTTAATATTTAAACTCAATGTCATTTTCTTAGCGCACCTCCATGCCTTTAGAAATCTTTCCATTATCTTCTTTTACTAATTCAATATAAAGATCTTCTAAACGTGAAGTCCGAATTTTACTATACCCAATAATGGGAAGTTTCAAGTCCATAGATAAGATGTCATGAATATCCTTTCTTGAAGTTGGCTTACCATCATAGTATATATGGAATCCTGGTAAAGTATCATCATAAATAACAGGGATTTTATCGTCTTTCTCGCTATAAGGTTCGATTTTTTGAACGATATTTTCAATTAATTTATCGAGCGAAGACCTTTCTATTGGTTCTAAAAGTTCTACTGCAACTTCTTTTTTAGTCATTCTTTGTTCTAAATTAGCGATTTTATCTATTTCAATTAATTCACCATGGTTAATGATTGCTATGCGATCGCAGATTTCTGAAATTTCATATAATAAATGTGATGATAAAAAGATCGTTTTACCCATTTTCTTTAACTTTTTTATGATATTTCGAACTTGTAAGCGCCCACCAGGATCTAAACCTGTTTGAGGTTCATCTAAAACTAATACATCTGGATTGTGAACAATTGCTTGCGCAAGTCCAAGTCTTTGAATCATTCCTTTTGAGTATTCTTTTAAAATTTTTTCTCCCCATTTCGTTAATTCAACAATATCAAGTGCCCAATCAATTTGTTTATTAATATCTTTTTTTGGGATCCCCAATAAACGACAATAAAACTTAAGAATTTGTCTTGCGGAAACTTGGCCGTAAAAAGCAGGAATATCAATAAGGAAACCAAATCTTTTATATAATTCGGTTGGAACTTCCCTCGTGTCAATAAATTTTCCGTTTCCTATGTTTACTTCAATATTTCCTAACGTCGGTTTCACTAATCCTCCCAAAATTTTCATTGTAGTAGTTTTTCCAGCACCATTTGGTCCTAAAAATCCAAGAATCTCACCCTTGTAAATTTCTAGGTTTAGATGATTCACAGCTATTAGATCATGATATTTTTTTGTAAGATTTAAGAATTTTACTATTGGTTCTTTCATTGGTTAAATACAACTCAAGTTTATAATTGCATTAAATAAATAGATATTACATTATTCTATTGATATTTGATATTTATGAAATTAGGAGTCCAATTTTCATAATAAAATAAGGGAATTGGAAACTTGCTTAATTTAATAATTATTTATTAAATGATTTTTATATATATAAAATAGAATAGAATTAAATTTTGTACTAGAAGAGATTATACAAATTTGAGTTAAAAAGCATACTCTGTATAAAGGTCAATAAATTATATCGTAAAACCTTAATATTTTATAATCCTTAAATTAAAGCAAAATATAAATAAAATCTAACTTTAATATCAAATAATAAACCAAATCAAGTTGAATATTTGATGACAGAATTGAATAAAAATTGCGATTTTTATAAAATAACTTGGTTTTGGATTTGGCGTTGGCACGCATAGAACGTGCGCAATGGCGTCTATTTATATTTAGAATTTCTCTTTCTTAAAAGAAATGAGTTGCAATAAGAGAATTCTAATTCAAATTATAATTATCTATTTTTTTTTTAAAATAATCAAAAAATTACAAATTTAAGAAAGTGTGATGGAAAAGATGAAAAAGAACGGATTATTGGAATTATTTGAGAAAAATAAGCATAATAAATACAAATACTTTATGCCTTTCTTAGTAGCCGGAGATCCTGATATTATCCAATTCAAGAAATTGGCGTTAGCAATTGAACCTTATATAGATATTCTTGAGATTGGTATTCCGTTCTCTGATCCTATTGCTGATGGTCCCACCATCCAAGAAGCAAATGTGAGAGCATTTAATGCCGGAATAAATACAAAACTAGCATTGGATGCGATTAAAGAAATAAGAACACAAACAAAAAAACCCATAGTAATTTTGACCTACTATAATATTCTTATACAAGGAGAAGAAACAATTGAAGCCTCATTAGACAGAACTTTTAAATTGCTTAGAGAGAGCGGAGTTGAGGGTATAGTTATCGGAGATCTTCCTATTGAAGAGGCAGATTTAGCTTTAAAAGCATGTGAAAAGTATAATATTCTTCTGATCTTTCTGATTGCGCCCTCAACAACCGAAGAAAGACTCAGAATGATATTAAAGAAAGCTAAAGGATTTATATATCTGATATCTCTAATGGGCGTTACAGGGGCGAGAGACACTGTAGCTCAAATAACAAAAGATACCATTAAAAGAATAAAACAAAAAACAATCGGAATTCTCCAGATATTAGTAGGATTTGGAATTTCTCAACCCGAACATGCAAAAACAATTGTTGAAGCCGGAGCCGATGGAGTTATAATCGGCTCGGCTATTGTAAATATTATTAAGGCCAATCTTAATAATTATTCAAAAATGGAAACAGAAATGGTAGAATTTGTATCTAGTATAAAAAAGAGTCTGAAGTGAATATGACAAAAGAAAATTATAATTTATGGAGTGATATTTACGACCAAGATAATAATCCTACGAGGGATCTAGATCATTTGATCGTAAGAAAACTCATTCAACAGTTTAAAAATAAAAAAATAATTGAAATTGGTTGCGGTACAGGGAAAAATACAGTTTTATTATCTGAAGTGGCAGCTCAGGTGCTTGCAATAGA
>JBHLNT010000353.1:0-2705 GCA_048941265.1 Promethearchaeota archaeon | reverse complement strand
TATGGGGTCTTACTGGATAATGACGGGTATCATAAGCAGTTAATTTTTCTTTATCAACCATGATTTCTCATAATAAAATACAATATAATAAGAAGAAAAATAGATTTTATTATAAAATTCCTTCTATTGTTGGAATATTCTTATTTTTTTTTAGATTTTTATAGAAATTATTAGAAAATTACTCAATGGATTAAATATTCTCATTTAAAACAAAAATAGATGCATTTAAAAATTAAACTTAAATAGGGTATAGTACAATACATATATAAAGAAATCTGGGCATTGTAGCTAATATAAAAAGACAATTATGTTAATAAAAGACTATTCCTATTATATTTAATATCGAAAACTTAAGATTAATTATTCAGAGTAGTTAAATTATGACCAATAAAGATAATTTCATGAATTGGGAAAATCCTGGGAGAGCCTTGATAACTGGATCTTCATCAGGAATTGGCGCAGAATTCGCTCGTCAATTAGCAAGTCAAGGTTTTGATTTAATCCTAGTTGCTAGAAGAATAGAAAAATTAAAAGCCTTAAGTATAGAATTAAAAAATAAATATTCCATCTCTGCCGAAGTATTAGTTGTAGATTTATCAAATCTTACCGATACAGAAAAATTGGTTTCAAGAATCTTAGAATTAGAAGATATTGATGTGTTAATAAACAATGCCGGCTTCGGGATTATGGATACTTTTTTACATATAGATCGAATGCGACATGTTGATATGATTAATGTTCATTTTACCAGTCCAGTAATGTTATGTCATGCTACTCTCCCTGGAATGATAAAAAGAAAACGGGGTGTAATTATAAATACGTCATCAGTTGCTGCATTAAATAAGAGACATTATTCATTAGGTCTTATGTATACCACTACTAAGAGTGCAATTACAATTTTTTCTGAAATTTTAAAAGATAAAATAAAAGGAACCGGTATATATATTCAAGCTCTTTGCCCTGGCCTTACTTCCACTGAATTCCATGATTCAGAAACAATGCATGGTTACCAACGCAATAGTATCCAAAATGAATTATGGATGACTCCAGAAGAAGTGGTCTTGCTTTCCCTAAAAAATGTTAAAACTAAGGACGTAATATTTATTGCTGGTGAAACAAACCTAAATATGGCAAAACATTATCGTAAATCTTCAGTAAATAAATATCTTAATGCTAAGATATTATTATCCTAAAAATGGAAGTCGTGTGAGTGTAGGACTCTTAATATCTAGAAATCCTTAAAATTAATTTTAGATTTATCTATTCACAAGCTTATCTTATCGTTAACAAATGAATTAATATGTTAGGCGACTTAAGCGACGGAGAAGCGAATGAACTAATCGCACTGTTTTCTAAAAGTGTTCGGGGTAATTTGCTTTCCCGTGATGTGGTAGAAAGTCGAATTTTTCCCGTTACCCTTTATATCCACGTGGCTTGTTATATTTTATATGATCAATCTTATCAATATAATGTATTAAGAGAAATTGCACGTAAAATTTCGCCAGAAGAAATAGCCAGAAGGTCAAAAACTTTAGGAATTCCTTTGAATCAGCTTGTATTTTATTCTATTGCCATGTTATATTTACACGGAAGGGCACAGGTCATTAATGATAACTTGTTTGAAAAAAGGACTGATCCGAGTATTATTGTAGAACCTGAATCAAAGAAAAAGGAAACAAAATTCATCCTTGATTTTTGGAGAAGATTATCACCTAATTACCTTAATGAGGGAACTATGACTGTGGAAAACAAGGAATTAACATTCCTATCTGACAATGACATTAATAATTTAAAAAATTATATGATCCCTATAAATAGGAATAAAGAAATCATCACAAAAATAAAACAAACAATCGCTCAATTGACTATTTTTAATTATACTTTTAAAGCTGATTGTCGAATAGGGATTTCTGAACATGGTCCATATTATATTGAAGGGAGTAGTCATCCCTTAATTTTCAAGGAGTTCCAATTACCCCATCCTGACAAAAAAAATCTCGGAATGGATACTTCTGAATTTTTGCCTCAAAAAATCACTAAACCTCCCCCAATTCCGAATGTGATAATAGGGATGACCTTAAAAAATATGAAAAAAATAAGTTTTAATGACTGGGGGACATTTTTTGCCGATCCATCCGATTTTTCTTCAAATATAACATCCATAGGGCTTTGGACAAAAGAATTATTGCATCCAAAAAATCTCCGTTTTCCTGATAAGATGGGGGCAACAAAACCCTTAAAAATAAGCATATTGGATGAACTGAGCGAGTTTGCCAAAAATGCCACGAGAGAATTATATTTAGAATACTCAAAATGGAGTCTTCTTAAAAAATTAATGCTTGGAGCAGGCCTTTATGCGAAATACAATATTGCTCAATGTGCAGCTTGTGCAGGATTAGAAAGTACCTTTAATTGGTCGTGGGCAATAGATTATGCCGAAAACAAATCATTGAAAACTGAACTTCTAGATAAGGATAAAATCACTTATTATATTGAAAAGTTGAAAAAATGGAATGGACTTCATATTTTCCTGCAACGGATATTTATGGGTATAAAAGAACGTAAAAATGATCCGTTTTATTATTATTTACAAGATTAACCTCCACAATTTAATCTCGAGTTGAGATTAAATACTCCGAAATTCCGTAACCTTTTTTTCCATCGCATTTAAATATCCCAATCTGCTCAAAGATTTCAGTTTTACC
>JBHLNT010000146.1:0-10790 GCA_048941265.1 Promethearchaeota archaeon | reverse complement strand
CTCTTCAACTATTGATTAGAATACGTTTAATAAAAGAATAAAAAAAAATGAATTATTTAGTGTTTTAAAATCTGATTCTTTTACGCCGTTTTAATATAATGACTATTGAGACTAATGATAATAGTAGTAATAATATATAGAGGTTATATCCGGGAATTGGTGCTTCTTCACCGCCACCGTCATCGTCATCATCACCAGAAGGAGCAGCAGCTGGCGCGGATTTAAGTCCTATTGTAAAAATACCCTGCCCAGGCTGTCCTTGACTGGGATCCCCGAAATATATTCTTATAACATCGTTATCTGTATCTATTTCATACATGGCACTAGGCGCCGCATCCCAACTTCCATCGTAAGTGTTTAACATATACGGGATTAATTTATTCTCATCAACTCCATTGGCAGCCAACGCTGCCTCATCGTAATGTATTGTCATATTAGCCGAAACAAGTGCCTGCGTATCATTGACATAAACATCAATATAAACACAAACTTCCTCGGGAAGTTCTCTTGCGAAAGGTACATTAGTTGGATTAACCGGCAACACCGCCCAGATTACTTCATAATCTTTGCTATGTGTCACGTTTATAGTAGCATTCATATAAATATTCCACTCAGGAACTAAAGAGGAATACAACCAGAAGTCGGATATATCATTCGGAAAATTTACAACCGACATATTCTTACTAAACGTCATAAGTGGTTTCCAACCACCAAAATCTATGTAATATATTTTAAAAATTCCCGTTGAGTTATCAATCACAGATTTTACTTCAAAATCTTCTCCAGCCATCGTCATTTCGAGAGTAAAATCATCTCCATCAATAGTATAATAAACATCGTCTAAACCAAACATTGAAATCGTTTCATTATTGAAAAAGAATAACCAATCCTCTAATTCTGTGTTTTTCGCGCATACAAATTGAAAACTAGAACCGTAATTTTCGATGAGCAAGGGATAATAATTGTTAGCTGCAGTAAGTAAATAATTTTCTGCCACTTGGTCCCATTTTTGGTCTGGAAAGTTCCAAAGTGATGCGTTGGCTAATACAAATTGAAAATTTTGAACGCCTCCTGCCATCCAAAACATATCGCTTCCCATATCCGTGGTGTTAATCGCAACTATATCAAATTTAGCTTCCATCGCGTCATCGTCTTCATTAGTTGTACCGAAATATAGTGAATCACCTACATCAAACCCCCATTCCACCTCATCGGTCATATTATAATCAAACACTCTTTCTATTTCAAATTCGACTTCCATATCTAAAGGACCGCCATCTTCTGCGACTAAAATCTCACCTTTGCTAGATTTAAGGGTTCCGTTATTATAAAAAGTCATATTCCAGTAATAGCCATCTGTAGTATTTGTAAAATATATCTTATTTTCAGAGGGTACAACGTCGTATTTGTCAAAATGGTTTATCAATCCCATAATACCCATTTGGGATATGTATGTATTGTATAAAATATCATCCATTACAGTTACATCTACTGTAGTGTCGTTAATAGGAAGCAAAGCATGGATCAATCCATCCTCCGGCCCCCTATAACGTTCAGGATACACAGGATTAGTGCTGTTATATCCGAATAGAGCAATTTGGGAGGGGCTCGTAAATGGGGCAATTTCCAGTTGTTGGGACAAATAATCGTAATATAAAAATGAAGCATTAACTTGCGACATTGTTTGCCCAAATCCAAAAGATGGCTCGGTAATATTTTCAAATGAAGTAATATTTAGAATAGCGAGCATTTTTACCGGCATTATTTCAAGACTGGTCAAATTTTTTGAAGTAACTTCCATTTCAAAAATTAACTTATCACCTTTAGACACATTCCAATGCCAATTATTAAACGGATCGATATACGGATCCTTTGGGATAGGTTCATCTGCCTGTTCCGGAATAACCAAACTTTCTTGTTCTGCTGTGTTGGCTTCATTTTGCACTTGAATATCTGTACCAAATTGAACATTAGTAAGAATAAAGCTGGAAAGAATTATGAAAATCAACAATAGTAAAAATTTACTTTTTTTTTTAAAATTCATTTAAACATCAATCTATACTTTTTAAGGAAATATAAATGATTTTTTTGGATAAATTACCTTATATTACAAATATGTAAAATTCATATTTAACATTTTAAGAAATTACTTACACTTATGTAAAATTCTAAATTTCAAGGCAGGACGCTTCTCAATTTTTACATACTTTGAGTGCTTTAGAAAATCGGGCTGATTTTAACCATTACTACCATGAACTGGCTTCAACTTATGGTAGTAGACAATTGATAATTTCAATTTTAAACAGAAATTTAGAGATAGGAAGTCGGGAAAACTTCTATATATTAGTTACATTCGGTCCTAGAACATTTCAATTATTTATTAAAATTCGACTAATAAAAGAATAAAAAAAAAAAAAAGAGAAATTTTTAATTTTTTAAAATCTGATTTTCTTACGGCGTTGTAGTATAACAATAGTTGATATTAACGATACTATCATTAATAAGATGTAGATGTCGTATCCGGGAATTTGTGCGGCTTTCTCACCACCGCCACCGCCACCGCCGCCACCGCCGCCTTCTCCAACAGGAGCAGCAGGTGCTGAATACATCCAAGCTAATATCGATGAAATTGTTCCGTTTATATTTTCAATTCTTAAGATTAGTTTATTTTCATCAGTATCTTTTGTAACAGTAAAAAAGTCGACATTAGTTATAGCATCATATTGCCATTGCCCCTTATTTTTCTCATAGTCTGGAAAGTAAATAGCAACATATTTCACATTCTGCACAAGGTATTTTGAGGGTAATTGTATAGTAAATGTAAAGTTGTATGAGGGATTAGTTTTATTAATGAAGAACATATCGGTATAGAACATCGGAGTGCCAATTCCTGATGGTAATGAGCTATTTACAGGATTCTTATTTAGCAAGGCTTCAAAAATTTCATAGTCTCCAGAACATTCAACGTCTATTGTTGCTATTACATCTGGTACTAAGTAATTATTATAAATATAACGCACTGGGAGTGCGCTACCAATCCCAGAACTATGATTTTTTACAAAGATGGAACTTATATAGGATTCATCTAAGTATTCTTCATATCTATACCAGTATCTAGTTAGTCCTGTCTCATTATTTAAATACCATTCTAAATATCCGAAATATTCAGGATATTCGGGTGCTGTTAAATCGATCTTAAGGTGATCTTCATCCACCTCTGAGATTGCAGCTACAACCTCTCCTTCATATTCCTCAGCAATCATCATAGCTACATAATCTAAGAAGTCTCCAGCAAGTTCATTCCCATCTATTCCCTTTGGTAATAATAAAGGAACCATATAACCTTCAATGTCATAATATCCTAAATAATCGCCAGGTCCAAATGGAAAATAATTATTTGCTGCGGCAATAATAAAAATAGGTTGCTCATCATTTACAGGGATCCATTCTCCAATTTGTACTCCGTTCCCTAAATCTGTTACATTCCAAATTTCGACTTTGGCCCATACATTTTCGAATGTGAGCCATGTCTGAAACATGAAAGCATCTGGTCCAAAACCAAAAAGATCTGCTAAATAAACAGCACTTTGATTGATATTAACTATGGTAATGTTTGCTTCCCAGGTAGGTCCGCCTTCAGGAAAGTTCGAACCGAAATAATAACTCTCACCTACTTCGACACCCCATTCAACTTCACTTGTGGTGTTCCAGCTATACTTTCTGGACGAAGTTAAATTAAAATCAATGTCTTGGTCGTCTATAGTGAATTTTATGGCAACATCGGCATCTTTTAACGTTCCATTGTCATAATACGTTAATTTCATATAGTAATTACTTGTAGTATCATTAAAGATCAGCATATTTTGCTGTGTATTAACTCTAATTTCATCCCATATAGGAAATCCCATTTCTTCTGCTAATGGAGAGCTATAGAATGTCTCATTTAATACATATCCTATAGTTGGCAGAGCTAATTCCCCCCATCGTAACGGGATAATCAGTGGAAATCCAAGCATATTCTCTGTTAGATTTAAATAAAAAGTGGGTTGTGGTTTTCGACTCTGGTTATAATAATATTCACTTAATGTGAATATACCCGGAGCATCCCAAATCTTCAGATCATCGATTTCTGGATCGTAATACATTAAAGTTGCATTAATTTGATTGAATTCCTGTGGACTGCCCTGAAAATATCCGTCTGCTAATCCTACATTAGTAATATTTAAAATCGCGAAATTGATATAAGGTATATCAACTACACCACCCAGTTCAGTTACATTTCCACGTAAATTACCTAAGGATTCATATATCAATATATCATCAATTGCCGAAAACACATCATCACTCCAATTCCAGGATTCCTCAACTCCAATAGTGTGAAACGCGGAATCAAGATGAGTTATATTAATTTCCCCACTATTTACCGTGTAATTGCCAACGTCTTCCTTCCACTCCCAAGTATCCATATCAACCTTGTACACTTTTAATTCATCTTCAGGGATTCCCAGATCATTTAAAACTTGTTGGTCATAGTGAATCGTTATATTAGGATTACTTTGTGGCAATAATGCGTTAGTATCATTTACATACGTATCAATATATAACTCCAAACCGGGTATTTCTTGCATAAATGGTCCGTACTGGGGTTCAAGTGGATTGACCGGTAAAACGGCCCAATATAATTCTGCATCCGGCGACATAGTTAGATTATTAATAAAAACCTTATTATTGCCAATTAAGTCTGAATAAAGCTCTGTATCATACCTAACACTATCTTGTAATACTGTCACGTTTTTTCTAAATAGAACCATTTCTAAAAGCCCTTCTTGTTCAAATGTTAATAACTTTAGAATTCCCGTATCTTGATCTATATTAAGAACAACATGAATGTCCTCCTCTGAAATTAGGAATTCTACAACTATCTCATCGTGAATAAGAACTTTTCCAAAATTCGAATGTTCTTCTGTAAAATTATTAAATTCAAATGACCAATCTTCAAATACCGTATTATTAGGAAAAAGTATAGGGATAAACTCCTCACTACCTAAAATATATGGGTGTAGTGGATAGAAATTATTCGCAATACCCAGAGGTACATTCTCTTCTCCAGGTTCATAGGAAGCACCATTCCAAGTTGAAGTATTACCCCACACTATTTCAAAAGTCTGAGCCATCTCTTGTCCCATTAGCGGGAACTCGACCTCCATACAGCTAATATCCGTAATATCGATTTTTACTTCCGCAGTTTCATCATCAGAACCCCTGCCAAAGTAAAGCGTATCTCCCTTCTCAACTCCCCATTCGACTTCATCGGTTATGTCATAATCAAAAACTCTTTGTACCAAATATGTTACAGTCATCCATCTGCCATCGCCCTTACCCTCGGTAAAATACATAAGGAAGTCCATTCCAGCAGATTGAAGGGTTCCATTATTTGCATAATAGGTAAAATTCATAAAGTAATCTAATGAGGTATTATGGTACCAAATTTGATCTATTCCTGGATTATACTCTTCGTTAAATCCCCCTTCATTTACACTATTCATAATACCCATTTTATAGACATTATAGAAAAATGTTTTATTAAGTATATCTACTAAAGACGAATCCAGTTCTGACCCATTAAGAGGTAGAACCAATGGAGCAAATATAAATTCTCCTGTAAAATATCTTTCATGGGGTGCATCAGTTACATTATAACTGAACATAGCAATTTGAAAGGGGTCAGCTCCTGGAATTTGTTCTGGTTTTTTACTGGTGCAATTATAAAACATGCGTGTCGCATTTATTTGAGATACCTCTGAGGGACCCATAAGATCAGCAGTAGTATTCACTATGCTCGAAATATTAAGAATTTCAAGATATTTAGATTGATAGAATAGTTCCCCTGTATCATTTTCTTTCATGGTAAGTTCTACTTCAAATGCTAATATATTACCTTCAGATACTTTCCAATTCCAATTATTATATGCACTTTTTTCAGGAACATAGGTTTCTCCACGAGCCTTAGGTATTAAGAAGCCAAAAAGCATAGATAAAGGGAATGCTATCAGTATAATGATTAATAGAGATTTCTTTTTTTGATTTTTACTTTTAAACATAAATCTCACATCAAATTTTTTTAAAAATTTTAAGTGACTGTTTTTGGATAAATATGATTAAATAAAAATTAGGTAATGATTTAATATATACTTTAACTTTTCATATAACATGACTGGTTTAAATTTTTAATTACAAATTCTGATTAAGGAAAATTGGGAATGAGTTATTGTTTTAGATAAAAGATTTGTTTAATATTATTCCGAAAATTAAATATTTCATTGTAGGTGGGGTTAATGTTCCTGTTCACCTGCGATCCAAATATAAAAGCCATAGCGTTATATCCCAATCTGGTCAAGAGAAACACAAACCCCATTTAAGGGGTAAGAAAAATTTAATAGAGATGCACTAAACAATGTTCCTATATAAACTTAATCCTCCTAGTCCTTTTAATTTTCAAAAAAAACGGAAAAAAATATGAATTTATAAGGATGGACGCGTTTATATATTTAGAGCTTTCTATTTTGGGTTGTTTAAAAATGAATATTTATTTAATGAAAAATCTGTTTGAACAAATCCCAACTAAATTTTCATATATAAATGAAAATTAAATTTTAAAATCCTAAATTCTAATTGTATATAGACTCAATTTTATTAAAAATATATTATTCATAAGAGCGAAAAAATGGCTTCTGGAGACCAAGAAGAGAAGGAAAGCAAAGCAGAGAAAGAAAAAAACAGTAAAATAGATAAAGAAAGTGAGAAGTTAGATAAAGAATTATTGTCGAAAGCAAAAGATTCCAGAGATAAAATCGATAAAAAATTGCGAACTTTTGAAAACACAATTGAGGAAGTAAAAAAAGAAGCGGAGAAAAAAATTGATATTGAAGAAGAAGAAATAGATCGAAGAATTATTGAAAGAATAGGCAAAGAACTCGAAGAGGCAAATTCTCAATTTGAATCAATTTTAAAAAAAATAGCTGATAAAAAGGATTACTTAACCGCCTTAGAAGAAAAACTTGCTGAACTAGAAGAAGATTACAACCGTAAGGTAGAAGAAACGAAAACTTTAGAAGAACAACTTAAAATAACAACAGAAAGTAAAGAGACACTAGATGAAGAATATAAAGAGCTTTTAAAAAATAATGAGCAATTGGTTAAAACGTATGAGAACAGACAGGTCGATTTGATTGTCCTTACAGATGGTATTAAAGAAAAAGTGGCTACGCAAGAAGATTTAAGGACAAAAATAACAAAATTAAATAAAGACATTGAGGAAAGAGAGAATAAACTCGAAAAACAGAGAGAAGAAACTGAAGCCCTCGAAAAGAAATTAAAAAGTCTTAGGGCCGAAAATGACACTCTAAAAGTCTCAATCGAAAAAAATAAAATTGAATATCAACATACCGATAATCTGATTAAAGCAAAAGAAGATGAACTAAAATTATTAAATGAGCAGGTTGATAAAAAAGAAGATAGAATTAAAGAATTTCAAGATCTACAGGAACAATATAACCAAGGTTTTCCCGAAATGGAAAAACAAAAAGAAACATATATCGAACTCCTAGAAAAATATAAGGTGCAATTGACGGATAAACAGCAACAAATGATCGGGATAGAATCAAGAATACAAGAACTTTCTGATTCTTTAGAATCAATGAATGAACAAATTCAAACTAAAGAGGATTTAAGTGAAGTTAGTGAAAAAAGATTAAGTGATATAAAAAATGCTATAGATCAATCAACACGGGAGTACAATGAGAGGGAGGAACGATTACTTGCGTTAACTGAAAAAATAGATGATTTAAAACCTGAATATGATAAATTAGTGAAAACGAGAGAAGTTATTGAAACCAGTATTACTGATTCTCGGGCAATTTTCCAGAAGTTAAAAGCTGAATTAGAAAAAACTGAATCTGAAATTAGAGATAAAGAGAGCAGGATAAATAGATTAGAATTTTTATCTTTAATTTATAGAGTTTCAAAATTGTTTGGGGGGATTCTAATTGCGGCAGGATTTTTCTTTATTATAATTGGATTATTGTTTATTTTAAATATGCTGAGTGCTGGAGATATTGATAATCTTGTAATGTTTCTACTTATGATAATTGCTGCTATTTTAACACTTATATCTGGTTTTTTTCACCTTGAAAAATCTTAAATTTTCCAAAGGTTTAAACTTAGTTAGTTCGAATGAAATAATACTGTAAATTAAGTTTTAAGTTGATTAACGATTTGAATGAAATTGAACCACTTACTGAAAAAAAATATGGTATAACTGCAGGAATCCTATATGGAATAGGTTGTGGGATTGGAGGGTCGATCTTTGTTCTTCTAGGTACAGGGATAGAGATTGCTGGACCTGGAGTGTTAATTAGCTTAATATTTGGAGGGCTCTTAATATTTTTAACAGCTCTTAATTATTCTGAACTTTCAACTAGTTTACCACATTCAGGAGGAGCTTATAACTTTAGTAAACAAGGAATTGGAGGCTTTTCTGCATTCATTATAGGAACTTTCCTATTTATAGCAAATATTGCAACTTGCTCTTTTTCGGCTCAAGCATTCACTATAATAATAATTATCTTTTTTCCATTTTTAGAGCCATTTCTCATACCTGTCGCAATTATGGCAGTTGTTTTAACCAGTATTGTATTTTTCAGGACTCAGAGGTTTGCGATAAGAACATTAATTATTTTAACAATCACGCTCATTACAATTTTCTCTATTTTCATTATTTCGGGATTATTGATTTCTCCAAATACTAATCCATCTGGATACAATCCTAATTTTCTTTATTCACAAATGAGTTTTTTTGGAATAATTCAAATGTTTGCACTTCTATTTATATGTTTTACATCCATTACATCAAATCTAGCCTATTTTAATGTAAATTTAAAAAATCCTTCAAATAATATTCCCAAAGTTAACATTTTGGCCATTTTTTTGACGTTAATAATATATCTATCAATAACATTTGTTGTATTAATTAATTTAGGAAATAAACATGGTGATTTAACAAAATCTCCAGTTTTATTAGGAGAGATATTATTTGAAATTTTAGGCCCTATCGGTTTTTACCTTATGGGGATTGCAATGTTAATTTCGACTTTAATAGCTATGAATGCTGCATTAGGTTCAGCTACGAGCCTTTTACAAGCTCTTGCAAGAGATCATTATGTTCCAAACAAATTTACAAAATTAAATAAAAAGAATACAGTGCCTACTTATGCATTAATACTCACGACAATCATTGCGATTATTTTTACATTTTTAGCGGTAGTCTATGCTAGCATTGGCTTTACTGCAGAAATTACCACTTTTATTTATTTTATTGGACTAGCAGCAGTTAATTTTGCTGCAGTTAATTTAAGACGCAAGAGGAAGTCATTAGCCAGGCCTTTCAAAGCTCCTTTTTTTCCCTATTTACCGATAGTCGTTGGAACAACTTGTTTAATTTTAGCATTTGTCTTAGAACCGACTGCAATAATTCTTGGATCTATCCTTTTTCTAATAACAGTTTTATATTATTCATTAACTATTACAGACCGGTATTCTATACTAATAACTTTAGCAGGACTAAAAGTGTTGTGTATAATTGTTGTGGGGACTTTAATTTGGGTATTAAATAATTTAGGCACACTTAGCTCCCCAACTCAAGGGTATGAATTGTTTTTTACTTATGTATTATTGAGAATCTTAATTGGTATTTGTATTTTTACAATAGCAACAATATTTCTTGATATATTCCCATTAAGAGAGATAGCTTATTTCTTAATTAAAAAGGTAGATAAGGAAAGAGTGGCTATAGATATTGGCGTTGGTCAAATAATAGAATTAGATAAAACCGAATCAAGATTAATTTATAATGCCAATACAGTTATAGGGATTGTACAGATTATATCCTCTCTTTTTACTTTTTATATTGTAATATTATTTGAATTGAATTTTATTACTATTGAACAAATTACTTTTAGAGGATTAATAATTGGACAAATTACTAGTGAATTTTTATACATATCAAGCCTATTATTCTTTGGGATTTGCCTAAGTATTAGCGGGTCGTATATGTTGTATCTCAATAGAACATTTAGATTAATTTAATTTTTTTTATTAATATGAATTTCCCCAATATAAATCTTCATTGCCATTCAAATTATTCTGACGGTAAGAATTCTATTAATGAGATTGTTGTTAAAGCTGTTAAAATCGAATTAAATTATCTGGCAATTACTGATCATTTCACAAATTCCTGGAAATCACAGATAATCCCAAATTTAAACTCTATTGAAAAAATTGATAACTATTTAAACGCGATTTCAATTTGCCAAAACCATTTGAAAGAAACTTATAAAGATCTACTACTCTTTAAAGGAATTGAGATAGACCTTGGAAGTTCTGAGAAATTCATTAAATATCACATAAATCCTTTGAAGTTCGACATTATTTTATTTGAATATTTAGAGACATCAGAGGGTCTTGCATATATAAATAATTTGATATCTTATTGGAAAAGAAAAATTTCAAATGAAACTCTTCCACTCTTCGGATTAGCTCATTTTGATCCCTCATATTTTATCTTTAATGGTTTAGATAGATTACTTCAACTTTTAAAAAAATATAATATTTATTACGAGTTCAATTCCAGCTATTCACATTTCTATTCACGAAAGAATGAAATTTTTTTCGGAAAATTGAAGAAATGTCAAATCCCAGTCGGTATTGGGAGTGATGCTCATCATTCAAAAGAA
>JBHLNT010000145.1:0-10796 GCA_048941265.1 Promethearchaeota archaeon | reverse complement strand
ATTTCTATCTAAAAAATCAAAAAGGTGTAAAAGTTGTGTCAGATCCTTATATAAATTTATATTCTGTATGTACTAATGAGAGATGGATTCAGGAAAAAAGCCATAGAATATTAGAACTAGTAAAGGACGGAGTAGATTTTTTAATGTTCGACTTTACGGATATTGGCAATCCTTTAGAAGATCTTATAGGATGCTATAGTAGAGATCACGGTCATGAAGTACCAATGAAAAGACAAACTCATGCTCAAAATATTTTTCGCGTTATTCAAAATATTAAAAAAAAATACCCAAATATTCTTATTGAAGCACATGATCGGGGTGTTGGCAATCAGCTTTATTATCAACATAATCTTCCATATAGTTTTGACGAGAATTGGGGATTTGAATGCATGTGGAATCCTATGCAAGATCTAATCTCTCATAGGGCTTTCCAGCTATATGAATATAATTTAGCTTATTCAATACCGCTCTATTTACATATCAATGAAAATAGCGATAATGAAAAAATGCTTCAATTTTGGTGGTATGCTTCTGTTGCGAGACATATAGGAATTGGGGGATTGAAAGATAAAAATACTACAAAGTATAAAGCTTTACAAAAAGCATTAGCTCTTTACAAAGCAATCAAGCCAATGTTGACAAGAGGTATTTTTTATGGGATATCCCCTATGATTCATCTTCATGTAGATGAGGATTCAAGAAATGGAGTGATTATTGCATGTAACTTATCCAGTCGTAATAAAAAAATATGTATAAAAGTGGATATCTCAAAAGTAAACTTAAAATGTCAGAAAATAGAAATCTTCACGGGAACTTATCAAAAGCTTGATTCTTTATCAAATTTTAATCAACCTCCCAAAATTTTAGAATTCGAAGTTGAGATATCCTCTTTATCGCCTATAATCGCTATTCTAAAATAATGAAAAAAAACCAACACTTTGGATTTGAATCTCAGTTAAAATGACAACGGATATTTTCGATATTTTTCAATAGCGGCTCTCATGGCCAACACATTTTCCCAAGGCATGTTTAGTATATCATGACTTGGTCCTATAAAATAGCCACCTCCATAACCAGCTGCTTTGATGCAGTTTTTTACATTTTCTTCAACATCTCTGGGTGATCCAAAACAAAGTACTCCAGAGGAATCCAGTCCACCTAAGAAACATAAACGATCTCCCAAATTTTTTTTTAAACCAGCTAAATCAACTCCAGCGGTAGCTTCAAGAGCTTGAATACCATTTAAGCCAGCATCTGCCAAATCGGGTAAATATTGGTCTATTTTTCCATCGGAATGCAATATAACGATTATGTTCTTTTTCTTACAGAATTGAAATATTTTTTTATGGCACGGAAGTATAAATTCACGAAATTGATTGAGAGAAAAAAATGGTCTTTCTTTATAAGCTAAATCATCTCCATAAAAGACTATATCAACGCTAGCTTCAGCAAGACGTTTAATAACCTCTATGATTGCCTGAGTATATTCCCCCAAGACTTCATGAATAAATTGGGGTTTTTTACGCATATAGTACGCTACACGGGAGATTGTCATACCCTCAAATAACGCCGAGGCGATTTCTATGGTCACCATCGGCATTGGATAAAAGTATGGTGCAACAGCTTTGACAAAACCATCCCATATTTGGGGTGAATACTTAATTCTATCGTTAACTAGTTCTGATGGCCTTCCGTACCTGTCCCAATACGAATGTACGATTTCAGGTGTTTTAAAATAACCATCTACGTACCACTCATAAATTAAACCAGTCTCTACTTGTTTTACCATCTTAAAAACCCTTCCATCCATCGTATTTATTCGACAATCAGGATATTCTTTAGGAGCTTTTGCTGTCTTGGCTTTTATTTTATTAGGTCCGAAAGGATCCATGATAGAAAGATCAGCATTCCAGAACCTCTGTTCTGTAATATAGTATTTTACTTTAGAGTTTTTTGTAGATACTGTTAAAAAATGTTTCTCTGGTTCTCCAGAATTTTTATATGCTTGAAATGATGTGCCAGTTTGCTCAAAACCGAAAAGAAAAATTGGAACCATATCTGGTTCTCCATCAAGTTTAAGGGCTTTAAATACACGCTCCCGTTTTGACAAAACCATAATAAGGATTTGGATTAATTACTTAAATAGCTTTCGATAAAGAAAAAGGGAAATTAGGATATTATTAAATCTAATTTATGATAAATCTACAATTTTTGTTTTTTCTTCTTAATTTCTTCTTTTTCCTTTTGAATACATCTAACTCCTTTAGATCTGGGGCCCCTAACTAGAAAATCATTAGTACAAAGATTGCAATGCACACACTCAGCTTCAGGGAATGGTGGTCCTTTATTCCATATTGAAGGTAAATCTGGTTGGCGTATTAATGGACGACTCATTGCACAAAAGTCGATTCCTTCCTTTTCAATAATATTCCTAATTGTTTCAAATCGATATAATCCTCCAACCAATGTTATTGGAATGTCTATTGTTGGATCTTTAGATAAATGTTCTTTAATTTCTTTAGCAAGGTTTAAATTAAAAGCTTCTAAACCTCTTTGACGAATATCTTTTTGAGATTCAGGAGGTAAGGAAACTGGTTTTTCTAACCTTCCAGCGTCCCAAATATAAGAAGAAATTTCAAGCATGTCAAAACCAGATTTAGCAAGAATAGATGCTAATTTTGCAGCTTCTTTTACATCAAGACCACCTTCTATGCGATCTGAGCCATTCATTTTCATACTAATAGGAAAGTTATTACCAACTTTTTTTCTGCTTGCTTTTAAAATATCAAGAACAAATCTAGCCCTATTCTCTATAGAACCTCCATAACTATCATCTCTATGGTTCATATAGGGTGAATAAAATTGGGTAATTAAGTATCCATGAGCCCCATGATACTGAACACCATCAAATCCCGCCTTTTTAGCACGATTTGTAGCTTCCCCAATAACTTCTGCTAACTCTAAAATTTCATCTTGTGGAAGAGGTATTGCAGTTTTCTGAAGAATATCACTCTCAACAGCTGAAGATGAAACAAGATCTCCCTCCCAACCCCAATGAGTTATTTCAACTCCACCATGACCAACTTGAAGGAAAATTTTTGAATCAACTCCTATTTCCCCCGCACTATCATGATAATTTCCTGCTAGCTTAGATAATCCATCAATATATTCATCAGAATAAATACCGAGCATATTTGGTAGTACTCTCCCATCTTTTCTAACAATAGTAAAGCCAGTAATTGTTAAACCTACTCCACCCTTCGCCAATTCATTGTAGGTTTTTATCAATTTGTCTGTAACAAAACCATCTTCTGTACTCTTATTTTGGTAAGTTGCTGATCTAACAAGACGATTTGGTATCTCAACGTTTCCTATTTTTGCTGAAGAAAAAACTAACCCTAATTCTGTATTTGCCACTTTAATCCCAAAATTAAGCTTTTACAAAATTTTATATTATATTAATGAATTTATAAGCAATAACTAGATGTTTAAATATATAAATGATTTGATTGTTATTTCTTTTAGAAATTGCGTTATTTTTACTTAATTTAAGTTCTATAAAATTGAAGAATAAAGGGAAAGGGAAATTTAGAGAGAGGTTTAACTTCAATATTAATAAATTTCTAATTCGATCATTAAATTAATTTTATATTAAATATTTTAAAAATAATGAATCAAACCATAGAACCCCGTGAATTACACGGGTTTCGGCTTTTCGGATATTCACTTGGACAATTTGGGTATTTTTTAACCAGATTATTAATTAGCGTCTTTGCCTTTCAGTTTTATGTCTATACTGTTAACTTAGATGCAATACTAACATCAATAGGTATATCTGTAAATCTAATTCTCAATGCTATCGCACTAATCGTTTTCGGAGTAATTGCAGATAATAAAAAACCTGGAAGATTTGGAAAACGCCGTCCTTTTTTGCTATATGGTTTACCTATTTGGGTGGCTTCAGCTATCCTAATTTGGATTCCACCATGGTATTGTCCAAAAAATAATTCTTTTTATTGGCCTACAGCACTCTATTTTTGGATAATGCTTTCAATAAACGTTATATCAGGTTCTTCAATTATTAGCGCTCATCTTTCAATGATGCCCGAACAGTCTCAAACGTATGAGAATAGAGAAAAAATAGCAGCATGGAGAGCTGTCTTTATGATTACTGCTTCAATTTTAGCATTACTTTTGCCGCTAATGATTCAAAGTATACTAGAGGATCCAGTAAATGTAAAATGGTGGGAACCCTCCGGCAAGGTTATTCTATTTTATATGCCAATGATTGGAGTGGGATTCGCGTCTTTCGGGTTATTCTCACTGATCTTAGCTTTCTTTTCAGTTGATGAATCATTTCATAAGAATTCACCCAAGGATGATTTTAAAAAATTAACACTTATAGATACATTTCGACAAATGACTGTTCCAGCTAAAGATAAGAAGTACAGAAAGTTCATGGGAGTTTCATTTTTCAATTCAATGGCTTCAAGAATACTAGGACTCTTGGTAATTCCATTTTTAGCATTTGTACTCAAATTCAAGGGTCCGGAATTTTTTATATATGTAGCTGTGTCAATTTCATCAAAATATGCACATTTCTTCTTATGGAAAAAAATTCTTAAAAAACGTGGCATATTAAAAACCTATTCAATATGTTTGATATCTGCAGCAGTAGCTTCAATATTAGAAATTATTTTTTTAGTTGAAGTACTATCGTTTGAAATAGAAATAGTTCTTTTTGTGGTCACAATTGGAACTGTGTTAGGAACTATATATGCAGTGAATTTATTTACTACACCATTAGCGAGTGCATTAATTTATGAGGCAGCAAGAGATAAAAATGATAAAAATGTCGATGAAGAAGTATCAAGTATTTCTGGATCTTATTTTGGTCTGCAATCTTTTATGCTGGCATTCGGCCAATCAGTTTCAACAGTTATGATTGGATTCATTCTTTCAGGCCCGAATCAAGAAAGTCCAATTATAATTACGATTACTATGGCTTCTATGGGAATTTTTTATTTTATTAGCCTTTTATATCTCAGAAAGATTAAATTAGAAGAAGTGCCATTCAGAATTTTAAAATCTGAAGTTCCATCGTGAATTCTAAAAATCTAATATTATAATTAATTTTTTATTGATTAAACTACAGGGATTATTCTATATAATTAGTCTAATATTTCTCAGAAGAATCAAATTAGAAAGATATTCTTCGTAGATTATGCAAATTAGTTTATTCATAAATGTGATATTACAATACATGACAAATCAACAAAAGAAAAAATTTAAATCTTAATGCAATAAATATATTTTACAAATAAAGGGATATTTGTGCAATTTTAAAGATCTTTATTCAAAAATATTGAGTCAATATTTAACTAATTATGAAATATAGTGCCTCATTTAAGGTATGCATTTTCGGAGATGCGGGTGTAGGTAAAACATCTTTAACATACAGATATATAAATAATAGATTCGAACAAGACACCAAATTAACTTTAGGAGTAGATATCATGGCTAAAGATATAGAGATGAATGGCTCCCGAGTTAAACTTCAGGTCTGGGATTTTGGAGGGGAGGAAAGGTTCAGAATTTTTTTACCAGTTTATGCTCGTGGTTCTTCAGGGGGTATATTTATGTACGACCTTACAAGAAAAAGTAGTCTAAATAAGATTACAGATTGGATCTCGATTTTTAAAAAAGATCTAACAAAAGAAGAAAAACAGATTCCAGTATTAGCTGTGGGAGGAAAATTAGATTTAGCTAATGAAAGGGAAATTGATTATGATCATGCTAAAAATTTAGCAAACAATCTTAAAATTTATGATATTATTGAATGTTCTGCCAAAACAGGGGAAAACGTTAATTTAATATTTGATTCTATAACCAATAGAATGTTAAAAGACAGTAAATTAATCTAGTTACAATAAATTAGAATTTGTAAATTAAAAGAGAAATCATAATAATGACCAAATTATAAACATTCTTGAATTGCCTTTATTAAATTCTGAGCAACTTGATCAATCTCATCCTTGCTGCTAGTGATTTTAATACCATAAGCCGACCCTAATCCGACATCTGAGACTCCTACACTTATATTAATTGCTCTATTTAGTAATTCATCTGTTTGTGGGAGCATTCCTTTATAATAGTTAGGCTCGGGACCTTTATAATATGGGCATGTGAATGGACAACCTTCGCTGGTTACTGTCATTTGACCCAAAAAATGTTCCATATTATTGTAAACATGCCATCCAGATTTAGCAACAGTAGTGCATCCTATTTTGTCCGCTAATTTTTCAGCACTCTCAATAGTCGGCATAAAAAAGGTTAACAACGTCCCCACGTCGCCTTGCTTATCGAGAACTTTACGAAATTTGATTTCTTTAATCTTAGAAAGAGCCGTTTTAAGTTGCTTTTTATTCTTTTGCAGAGTATTTTTTATATAATCAAGCTTTTTAATCTGGGCTTGTGCCACTGCAGCGGTTAATTCATTCATTCTAAAATTTATACCTAATACGGTTCTTTTTCCTTGCTCAACACCTTGCCTTAACGGTAGATGCCCTTGATCATGAATCGCAAAAGCTCTTTTATAAAGCTCATCATCATCGGTAATAATCATCCCACCATCACCGGCGGTTATTGTTTTATAAACATTTAAGCTAAATGATCCAATTTTTCCAAATGTCCCTACATATCTTCCGTTAGAAGTAGCACCCAAAGCTTGAGCACAATCTTCAATTAAGTAAATACCATTCTCTTGAGCAATTTTAATAATTTCATCTAAATGTCCTGGATTGCCTAACATATGAACAAGCATTATCGCTTTTGTACGTGGAGTAATCTTTTTTCGGAAATCAGCAGGATCAAGTGTTAAAGTTTCATCTACTTCCGCAAGAACAGGGATTGCACGTGAGAAGATAATTGAAGTGATACTAGCTATGAACGTATATCCTGGAACAATAACTTCATCACCAGGTCCAATTCCTAAGGTCCACAACGCTGTTAATAGCGCAGCTGTTCCTGAACTTACTGCTAAAGCATGTTTGGATCCCATTTTTTTAGCAAACTCTTGCTCTAAATTCCAAACTTTTGCTTTAAATTTAGGATCAGATAAATCTCCATATCGATAAAGATAACCCGACTCGATGACTTCCATGAGGGCTTTCTTTTCTTCATCGCCAATAATATCCATTCCAGGTCCAGGCATTTTTTTTAATCGTCTCCTTATTCTTCAAAAAGTTAATTCCTTATTAATTATATAATTTATTAAGCCATGGCTCAAAAAAATAACGAAATTTCTTTAAAGGGTAAAATGGACGATTGGGGTCCTTTTGGTGAAAATGAGGGAAAATGGTTAACTTTTTCAATAGGAAATCCTGAAGAAGGTCATGGATACGCTTTACCAAGAATAATGGATGATCTTTTCGCACAAAGAACAGCCCATCTCATAGCATGCAAATCAGGAGCTCGTTATGTCGCTCATATACCATGGGCAACTGATAATTTTGTATCAGTAGCAAGAGATTGGGCACCCAGAATTATTCCTGTAAAGGATTGTGTCGATAATATTAAAAAATTTTTAAAATATCATATGGATATATATAAAGATATGGGTTTACCTGCATCGAAAATTTTAATTCTTTCGGGTCATGGTGGAAATAATCCGCTTCATGCCTATGCTGAAGAAATTAAAAAAGAACTAAATTTAGAAAAATTAATAATGGCCCCCTCAGAAAATCTTGCAGATGAAAATATGGATAGAATTTTGAAAGAATTGGAAGAACTTAGCATAAAACTTTCTACAGAAAAGGTAGATGCTAGAAAAATTAAAAGGACCCTAATCAAAATACTGACCAGTGCGGGACATGCCGGCCACTTTGAGCATTCAGTAGCTGCAGCTTTGGGTATCTTAGATGAGGAAAAATTAAAAATCATGAATGAAGATTTAGAGAGAGATTTCGAGGCCGCTCTTCAGAAATGGCCTCCTATTGGAGGTTTAGGTGGATTTTTAATGGCAGGGGGAAAATATGTCGAGGCTATTGGTACAAAAGATAATGATGAACATGGACTTTGGAACTGTTTTAAAACTCTTAGAAAACTCGATGGTGGAAAAATTAAGCCGGTAAAGGAATTAGGAGTACTTGTAATTAACCTATTAGTAGAATACTATTCAGAAATAATTCTAAACGAATAAAAAGCGAACACTTTTTTTTTTATTTTTTAATCATAACAGTTTTATATTACTTAGTTTAAGTAACTTCAATCATTACAGTTTATAAAAACAAATTCATGAAAAAGTAAGAAAAAAATGAATGAAAATCAAGAAAGAGTCGAATCTAAAGATATTTCATTGAAAATTTTTGCTTCTGTAGGATTAGGACAAATGTTAATTGAATTTTTGCTTGCGGTTTTTGGTACCCGAATCTTTGATTTCTATGAGAATGAAATTGGTCTTGCATCAGGAGTTATTGCTATCGCATTTATAATCTACGCAGTCTATAATATGTTTAATGATCCACTCGCTGGTTATTTAGCTGATAAACCAAGGAAATTTTGGAAGAAATATGGAAAACGGTATCTATGGATTATTTTTGGAGGATTTTTCTGGACTATGTCCTTTGTATTGCTTTTTGCTGTACCGAACGTGGATCCAAATGCCAATGTGCTATTTTTATTTTTTTGGCTTTTAATTACAATTTGTATCTATGATACTTTTTTTTCCATATATGATGTAAATTATAACGGCTTGATACCAGACAAATTTCGAACCGATGAGCATCGTGTAAAGCTGGCATCCTTTGCTGTAGCTTTTGGAGTTATTGGTACTGTTTTAGGTGCGGTTTTACCCCCTATGCTCATTACATACCATGTTCGCTCGACATTTTTCACGATGTCAATAATCGTATCGATAATTGGTGTAGTAATACTCTTGCTATTAATTCCTGGCATCAAAGAAGATCAAGAAATGATTGACAGAATGTTAAGTGTTGATGCTCAAAAAGAGCAGACCCCATTTTTTAAAATGATGAAAATAGCTCTTAAACAAAAAAGTTTCGTAGCATATCTCTGCATTTTTACGTTTTATCAGGCCACAGTATTACTTATGGTGGGTTCTATACCCTACGTAGTCAGATTTATTTTAAAAGAGGAAGCCATAGTTGAATCCTACATAATGTTAGGTTACATTTTTACTGGACTTATTTCCATACCTTTCTGGTCGAAACTTGCTCAGAAAAAAGGTGATTTTAAGAAAAGCTTTATGCTAGGAGGAATCTTAATGGTAATATTTATAATTCCTTTAATATTCGTAGACACTGTAATGTGGGTAATTATAGCTGTGGCAATTTTAGGCATTGGGTCAATCGGATTCTGGGTTATGATGTTGCCAGTAATTAGTGATGTTGTTGATGAAGCAGCTGTAAGGAATGGAGTTAGACAGGAAGGATTTTATATGGGAGTGAGAACCTTTTTTGGGCGTATAGCTATCATAATTCAAGCTGCAACTTTCGCAATAATTCACATCTTAACTGGATTTGAGCCGGGATCGGCAACTCAATCTTCTACAGCAGTATTTGGACTAAGACTTCAAGTTGCAGTTGTGCCAATGTTTCTTATGCTTATAGGCATTATACTCTTTTGGAGATTATATGATATAACACCTGAGAAAAAAGTGGAAATTAAAGCTAAATTAAAAGAATTAGATCTCTGAAGTTATATAATCTAAAATGAAATAATTTCATTTTTTTTTTTTTATTAATTCTATGAATAAGTCTTATATAGTTCTTCGAATCTACTATATATTTATATATTTTAAAATTGTATTAAAAAAACATTCAAATTTAGAAATTAGGGAAAAATAAATGGAAGTGAAAAACTTGTCAGAAGAAGAGGAAATAATGCCTAGAAACTTGCTCATATTCATTCTTTTGAATGCTATTATTACATTTATAGTTGGTCTGATCTTATTACTGCTAGGATATAACATTTATTTTGATGAGCTCTTCTATAACAATGAAGAAGTATATTTTGTTTTTTCAATAATCACTAATCTGGGAGATATTATAATATACATTATAATAATAACTTCACTATGGTATGCTTATGATAAAAGGTTTGCAAAAAACTTAGCTTTCTGTCTTTTACTTGGGGGAGCTTATTCTAACAGTATATTAAAAGATATATTTCAAGATCCTAGACCTTGGACAAGTAGAGATGCAACTGATTATGGTTTTCCTTCAGGTCACTCTCAATCTGCTGCAACTGTGTACCCATATCTTGCCTACAATCAAAGAAAAAAAAATAAAATTCTTACTTGGATTTTTATAGGTATCGCATATTTGGTCGCAATTTCGAGAGTTATAATTGGAGTTCACGACATCCAAGATATATGGGGAGGTTTATTATTTGGGATGTTTTTTCTTACGCTCTTTATTGTTCTTGAACCTAAAACTTCTGAAGTTGTAAATACTCTGAATTTACCACTAAAAGCAATAATTATAATTATAATACCTTTAATTCTGTTTCTTACTGCTATGCTTTTCTTTCCAAATACCGACCAAGATTATGGTTTGTGGTGTGGTGCTTTGATTGGACTGGGATTAGGATATTTAGTAGAATGTGAAAAGATCCAATACGATCCATCAATCTTAACTCCAAAACAAAAGATTACAAATTTAATTGTTGGTTTAATTATTACATTCGCATTATACTTTGCTCTATCGTTTATCCCGTTAGAATCTCAAATTTGGGATTTAATCCAGTTCACTATCTTTGCATTTTTATTAACCACT
>JBHLNT010000017.1:22930-44645 GCA_048941265.1 Promethearchaeota archaeon | reverse complement strand
TGGAGCATAATAAAAAGCAGTATTTCTAATTACTTCAAAAATCTCATTGCTCCTTTTTTTTAAATTAATTTTTTCTTCACTCACTTTTATCTACACGCCCATTTTATGTCTTATTTTTTATAACTATAATTATACTAAGATACGTATATTAATAAGAATCTTGTTTTGTAATGATATCCTAGAAGATGATTTAGTCCTTTTCCGCATCCGATTAAAGGATTTCCTTTTGATTTATTAATTTTCTATTTTATTAGAACTAAAAATTTAAATTTGCTTAATTTACTACAATTAAAATAATAGAAAAAAAATGTTACGGTATCTGAAGTAATTTTGTTGAATTCTTATAATTTTTTCTTGTTATTATAATATAATGGGAATATAATGGCAATATTTATCATAAATGGGTTAAGGTTCAATTGTGGTACTCTGAATTGTCCTAAAGCTCCTAAATCTTGTAACGAATGTGTAACAAATCGATTAAAAAAAATGGGATTTGAACTTAGTTCTGATATGCAAATTTTAAGTGTAGATGAGAAACGAATTCAGGCGGAACGGAATAGAATATGGCAGATTTTCCTCGATGTTTTAAATATTAAGCATATCATTCTAATGGATAAAGAATCAGGTATTGCGCTCCTCAATTATCCTGTTTCCGCTGTTGACATAGAAGTTGAGCTGTTGAGTGGATTCATTCAGGCAAACATAACTTTTTCAGAATCGAGCAAAGGGCTGAATACAGATTCAGGTTTAGTTTTAGAAAACCCTTTTTATGAATTACAATATAAAAAATTCAATATATTGCTAAAGAACGGAGATTATATAAGGTTAATTATGATACTTGACCATAACTCGTCTGAACATATGAAAAATCTTGTCTCACATTTTTTATCTGAATTTGAAAACCGTTTCAAAGAACAACTAATTATATATCAAAATACTGGGGCTTTTAGTTCCAAACATATGGTTGAGTTTATCATTGGCTCATTCAATATTAATTTCGTTTTTCCTATGACATTGGCATATGCAATTCCTCCAGAATTTTTAGAAGAAATAAATGATGATCCAATTCAGAGTGTGATAATAAAACTTGCAAAAGATACTCTGAGTGCAAAATCCTTTTTCTATATTAATACTCTGCTAGAGAAACTCAAAAAGATTGTAAATATAGATGCTAAAGTTATACTTCATGGAATTTATAACCTTTTAAATAAAAGTATTATCGTTCCTATGAAGTTAGAAACCGTTGTTTCTAACCTTGAATTAAATAAAGAAGCAAATCATAAACGTGCGATAAAAATTAAACCTATCTCATCGATAATCATTAATGATGATGATATAAACGAACTTGAAGGACAGATGGAGAATTTAAACAATGATGGCGCAAAACAATTAATTAAAAATCTTATAAAAAGAGGGAAAACAGCAGAAAAATCTTCAACGTTTGATATCACCCGAAAGGAATATAATAAAGCACTCATTGTTGCGAAAAAATTTAGTTTAAAGGATGATATCAATAAGATTTCAAGAATGATCTTTGAAACCAAGAAAAAAGCTAAGCAGGTAGAATTAGATTTTGCTCTTGAAACAGGGGAAAATGCAGAAAAAAATAATGATTATATAAATGCTATATATTGTTATCAAAAGGCATTGAAAATTCTTGAAGGCTTTCTAATATATGATGGTTCTGACTCTCGGATTAAAAAATTAAAGAAGAAAATCCTTAAAATACGAGAAGAAATGTAAACTTTTGGCTAAAATTTGTTAATAAGATTGAGAGTTTTAAAAAAGAAACTAAAAGAGAAAAAAAAGTTATTCAGATAATTGCATACTTGTAGGTACTATGGCTGTTGTTGGAGAATTACCATAAATATTTTCTAATTCTTCGATAAGAGGATCCCATTCATTGAATAATTTTACAGATTTAGGATAAAAATGATGTACATCAAACTCATTCACATTGGGGGAATAAAAGTATACTTTCTTTTTCTTTATAAAAGCTTTCCATGCAATTCCATCTCCTGCGTTATGATATAGTTTGGAACCCGTTTCAGACATGAGACTATGATAACCTCGCCCTTCATATGAGGATGACATTAACACCATAGCTCCATCCCTAGTAATTAATTTATTCGGCGCTGTCATCATAAAATTCAATGCCTTATATTGCGCTTGATTGAGCTCTGAATCTTCGGGCCATGAATTAAAAAAGCAGATTTGGTTATCTAATGTAACTTTTGTACTATATACTTTTTTTGCTAATTCCATTGCCTTTCTATGAGCATCTTTAAAGTGTCCAGAGAAAATTCCACCAATATTCCCCTTTTCAGTAAAAACTACATTTACAGAGAAATCTAAACCTACTTTTCCCGCAATCTCTTCGATATCTTTTCTGATTCCCGTCATTCTTCCAATACCTGCTCCTTTTCCCTCCAAGCCTGCTCTGTGATTACCTTCCAGAGTTCTAATACCGCAAACTCCCGGTAGAACAATTTTAGCACCACCACCAAAACCTGCGAGAGGATGGGGGATTAATCCTCCAACTGCGATTTTTAAATCAGCATTATAATAAGATTTGTTGACATCAATGGGAGTTCCAATCCCAGACACTCCTAGGTCAATTAAGTTTTCATAAGGATGATGATTTTCAATTCTCATCGTTTCTACGATTCCTTTTCCTAATTTCAAGATGCAATCATAACGATTCATTGGTCTATGTGCACCAATTCCTAAGAGGATTACAATCTGATCTTTTTTTATGCCAACCCCCTCCAATTCATTGAGAATATAAGGGAGTATCTTATAGACAGGAGTAGTTCTTGTCATATCATCTGTTACTATTGCAACACTCTTCTTTCCTTTTGCCAATTCTGATAAAGTTGGTGTTCCTATAGGATTTAAAATTGACTTTTCTATATCTTTATCACTTACTTCTGGAGACCCATTCATATTACAAACAATAATATTCCATGAATCAGGGAATTTTAATTCCAAATACTCAGGCTCTCTCCAAGCAGCCCAGGGAATTTTAATATTATTACCCATATATGATCAAATCAAATCTATTTTCGAGTTTAAATAATATCCTTTGTAATATTATTTAGTAATAATTGAATTTAAAAAAATATTTCAATTTATTAATTAAATTATAAAAAGCCGGCATTCTCCATAATTTTTTCAAGTAGTTTGCTGAAAATTATTTCAATATTCTCACCCGTTTTAGCAGAGCATTCAAGATAATCGTAAAAATCATTGGATTTTGATATGCTTATAGCTTCTTCGGTTGAAACAGTTCTCATATCCTTAAGATCGGATTTTCCTCCAACCATGATGGCAGGACTCTGAGGATTAATGTTTTTAAAAATATTGAGCCATTCGTTCAAATTGTTCAAACTAATTTTATTAGTAATGTCGTACATGAAAATCCCTCCTGATGAGCCACGCGAATAACTAGGAAACATGATTCTGAATCTATTCTCGCCTACAAAGTCCCAGATTTGTAATGTTATATTAGTATCATTTATAATGAGCTTTTTAATCCTAATATCAACTCCCATAGTTTCTCCAATTTCTAAATCAAATTGGTCAGTGAGATAACGTACAATCATAGAAGTTTTCCCTACCCCCGAATCTCCAAAAACACTGATTTTGAAAGTATAATCTGGCGAAATATTAATCCACCTTCAATCCCTTTAACCTATGTTATTATTAGATTTTTTATGAATTATTAAAACTTATTAGCTGCTAAAAAACTCTTTAGCAATATCATCAATTGGAATAAAAACCTTCAAGTTTCCATCCCAACTCATTAAAATATTATCATAAATAATTTCAAGCTTTTCAATAAATTTGTTTAATAAGATTTTAAGAGCTTCTAACTCTTTATCACATATTATAACTCCATAAACAAATTTACCTGGTTCAATAATAAATGTTTTATTTTTTTTTCGAATGATAGAAATACTATTAGAATCACCGAATTCTTCTAGCATCATTTTAATTGTTGTTAATGTCCCTGTTATAACTGATTCATCCATAGCAGATGTTATCTTATTTTTAAATGCCTTTTGATATATAAATAATCCCGATTTATGCATTATTGAGAGATATTCAATTTGATCGCGCCATTCATATTCTGTAAACGAGGGAACAGAGAATAAAAATGATGATATAAAAATTAATCCAACTAACTGCAAAATATCTCCAAACAAACGTAATTCTAAACCTTCAAATTTCACGATAGTTCTGGTTGT
Organism: Promethearchaeota archaeon; assembly: GCA_048941265.1. GTDB lineage: Archaea > Asgardarchaeota > Lokiarchaeia > Sigyniarchaeales > SOKP01 > LW40-45. The sequence continues at coordinate 40,395 of JBHLNT010000017.1, read as the reverse complement.
AAGTTGATAGCCGAAAGCTGTTATAATTAATCCTAACCAAAATTTCAGAGAGATTAATTTGAAATCTCCCAATTCCTTTTTTATATAAAAATTCGAACTTAACTCTTTTAAATAATATATAGTAAATATTGCAAGTAATATCCAGAATGCAGATACCACAAAAGCGGCATCATAAATAAAAAAGATAAAAATGAAAAGGTAAATTCCAGTCATTACAATACAAATTTTAGTAAACAGATATTTCTTCCAAAATATTTTATTGTTTTCTATAATTTTAAAGAAAATAGTAAGGCAAATAATTTGTATCAAAAATCCAATATTCAAAATCAGGGTTCTAAAATAGAGGGGTTCAACAAAATGATCGCCTATTATAATAAACAACCACATTATTGAGTAGCCAATAAGTAACCATCCATATGCTTTTTCTTGTAAACCTTTTAATTCATTTACATCTTCATTCTTTGCTCTTATCCAAAAAATTGCTCCAATTTCTAAAAAGAAAATAACTATAAATGATTCAATTATTAGCAAGGGCTCTTTCAATGGACCATTTATCGGAAATATATTATAAATCATTTAATCAATCCCCTCCTAATCTAATTCTATTAAATTTATTAAATATTTATCAAAACCTAAAAACAATTTATCTTCAACTTCCTTTAGTTCATTCAGATTAATAAGAATATTTTTATAAATTTGTTGGAATTTATTTTTGATTGTTTTTAGAAAATAATGAAAACTCATCATATCTTTATTTACTATTAAACAATAAATTATAGATGATAATGAATCATCCCCATAGTTCAAAAGAACAAGGAAATCTTCTTGTTTTATTGTATCAATATGCTCCGACTTTGAGTCTGTAATTTTAGAGATAATAGCATCAATTCCAATAATACCGCTTGAAAGTATTAATTTACTTTCTTCGATTTTTGGGAATTTTTTAATCTGAATTTGGTCTTCATTCTTGAAATCAAATGAATAAAGCACCCTATGATCACTTCTATTAATTATTAAAAACTGTATTAAAGATTGTTTCCATCCAAACTCAAGGAAGGCAGGGAATTTAAACACACCTAAAAAAACAATCATTAATCCGCAAATGAAAATGGGTGCAGATATAACTTGAAGGATTTGGGAATAACTTCGAAATAATACCCGACTGGGTATGTATCCACCAATAATATGCTGAATTACACATAAAGCAAATCCACCAAATATAAGATTTAGTCTTTTTTTTATTTGCCCCGTAGAAAGTCTAACAATTCTAGAATGAAAGAACAAGATATATATATAAGATAAAAAAAGTGAAGTCGTTGAGATAAAAATAAATGGAAGTGAATCTATTTGAAATAAAATTGTAGAAGTAATTGGAATTATCATTAATATAGCCAAAGTTTTTGTAAACTTAGCGGATATTATTTTATGAAAAGGTTCAGTTGAGATAATAATAAAAAACAACATGAATGCTGAATAAAGCAAAATAAAAGTTATTTTGGTAAGTAATCCAAAAATTTCTAAATTAGCTGGTCCAATATAATAAAGATTTATTACACGAATAAAAAATCCGCTTAATAATATTCCAAATATTAATCCATAAGCTAAAAGAATTCTACTTAGCTTTAATTTCTCTTTTTTTGCTTTATTATACTGATAAATAAAATAAAAAACAATTTGATAACCTAAAACTCCAGATACGAATAAAAGTGGAAGATAAATATATCTTAAATTAAGATCCATTAAATGTATATAGGTTTATTTTTATTTAATTTCTTTTTAAAAATTTATTTTTCTTATTATGTCTCCACTTATTAGCTTTTTAGAACTTAAAAAAAAATTTGAAATTTACTTATCCTCTGTTGGAATTTCGTTTTCACATGGAACTCCTACTTGACAGAGACCGCACGAATAAATAGTAATCCCATAATTATTTTTAATATAAGGAATTGTTGACATTACATGTTCAGAACACTTTTGTTTATCATGGCGAGTTTCGAAAGTGATTGCTCCTACTGGACACCTTTTTATACAGGATCCGCAGTTTGAACAGTAATAGTAAGGATCTTCAGGACGTTTATCAGCGTCAGAGGGAAGATTATGGTCGACAACAATGCTTCCACATCTCATAGCAATCCCTTTTTCGTTAATAAATCCATCACTCAGCCCAAATGAACCTAGTCCGGCAGCAAATGCCATATGTCTGTGGCTCCAAGTGGATGCCCAGACTCCTTTTGCATGCTTACGGTGAATCCTAAACATATAACCTTGAGTCATAGGAGCAACTGCTCTAATTCCTTCTTTTTCTAATTCACTGCATATATATTTCTGCAATTTTTGGTTTGTTTCTTCTCCAAATAGTCTTGTATGAGCCCAACGTTCTCCAGGCATTTTTTTAGAATGTTCAAGGTTCTCTTTTTTAGTTTTCTGGTTTGCAGGAAGAATGAAAGCCACCACCGAGAGATTCTCAGTCGAACATGAAATTTTATTTTTTTCACAGTACTTAGTGTATGCTTCAACAGGAGTGAGATGAAAATCTCCAATTATTTCTTTATATCTTTCAAAGATTGGATCATTTCCCCTTACAAAACCTACCAAAACATCAGGATCAAATATAAGCGAGCCATCAACTTTCATCTTATTACTTTCATCTTCAGATAAAAATTTCCTTATTTTTTCTATAAACCATTTTTTATCTATAACCATTATGATAATCCCAACTCAATTTTAATTATTATTGAGACTTTGAATATTTTAAACGTTTACCTTTAAGTTTCATAACTCAAATCAAAAAATAGAAAATAGTTAGTTTTTTCTGTATTTTAAAATTCGACCATTTAATACTCCTGTATGTTTGCCTTTTTCAGCAGTAATAGCCCCATTTATGATAACATAATCGATTCCAACCGGATGTTGACGACCATTAGCAATGGTACCTTTTTCTTCGATAGTTTCAGGATTAAAGATAACTATGTCTGCTTTATAACCTTCTTTAATAAGACCTCTATCTGATAATGACAGTATTGAAGCCGGTAGAGAAGTCATCTTTCTAATAGCTTCTTCTAAAGATATAATCTTCATTTCCCTAACCCATCTCTGTAATACTCGAGCAAAGGCACCATATGAACGGGGATGGGTATTTTTTTTCATTTCTAAAAATCCATCTGAGCTTGGGCATACAAATTTCTGCATAAATAGAGGTATTACACTCTTTTTCTCATCTTTAGTTTGGACTCTTATCATTATTCCCCCATCCTCGTCTCTGATAAAATCCAAAAGAGCATCCTCCAGACTTTTATCGGGATAAAGGGTATTTAATGCATCATAAATCGACATCCCCTCAATTTGAGTTGAATAGGTTGCACTAATAACTTCAGTGGATTTACTTAAACCTTCAAAAAATGAGCTTTTCTTACTCTCGTCTGGTTCTCCCGGTAAAAAGAAAGAATAGATCTTCTCGAACACTTCATTCTCAATTTTGTTTCTGGTCTCCTCATTCGTTAGATTTTCTTTGAAATTCTCAAAAACCCAGGTGGGTAGCAAAATAAACGATAAGCTTGTAGAACCATCAGGATAAACAGTAACATCAGCAGAAATTTTAAGTCCCTCGTTTTGGGCATTTTTTATGTATTCAATAACCTTTGAAGTCATTTTTTTCAGATTTTTTCTACTTATTACACTCCAATGAGAGATATGAGCCTTTACATTTGCTTCCCGGGCTATTCTTACTAACTCACTCATTCCAATATCTATTACTCCTGTTCCTTCATTTCTCATATGGGAATCATAAATACCATCATACTCACTAACTACTTTCGATAATTCAATTAACTCTTCTGTTGAAGTTACTGATCCTGGAGGATATACTAATCCTGAAGATAATCCGAAGGCTCCAGCTTCCATGTTTTCTCTTATGATTTCTTTCATGGCATTTATCTCCTCTTCAGTTGCTGGTCGTTCTTCAGCTCCTAACACACAGGCTCTTACATTTCCTTGCGGTATAAAAAATGCCAAATTTGCTGAGATGCCTCCTTTCTTTTCAATTTCATCAAAATAATCTTGTAAGTTTTCAAATACCATTCCTGTGGAAATAAACGCTTTATTAAGAAAATCAAAATAGTTTTTTACTACTTTTTCATTTGCTGGTGCAATGCCTAATCCACACATACCTATAACGAGAGTTGTAACGCCCTGCATTATGTACGGCTCGATTTTTGTTGACTGAAACAATGTAAGATCGCTATGATTATGCATATCTATAAAGCCTGGAGCTACGACCCGATTAATAGCGTCAATCACTTCAGCGCCATCGATTTCTAAATCCTCTCCAATCTTAACAATCCTTTCTTCTTCAATTAATAGATCTCCTTTATATCCCGGAAACCCGGACCCATCGACTATTAATCCATTTTTAATTAGTATAGCCATACTTTTTCCCCTAATTTCGAATTTAATTTGATTGTTATTTGTATAGTAGAATTTTAATTCTGATTAAAGCTCTTTTATTTTCAGATTAGATTTAAAAATCATATACTTTTAAAAAACTAATAAATAAACATAAAAAAGAGGTCATTAATCATATTCCAGAAACCCCATATTGTCAGAGCTATTCCAATTAGAATAATAATGAGGAATAACATATTTTGATAGAAAAAAATTAACCTTACGCCAAGAGCATTGGTAATGAAATTTGTAAAAAATCCTCTAAGACCATATGATTAATGAGTAGCAGAAGAATATTTTATCTCATCTTTATCAAGCTTATTCGAACTTTCATACTTTTAATTGAAATCAATATTTTTTATAAATATTATTTAATGTATGGGTAATAAATTGCTATATTATTTATAAATTCAATTTTAAAGGATAAAACGAGTTTTTAAAAAAAATTTTTTTTTTCAAAATTAATCAAATGAGATTTATTCTAGTTTATGTTTATTGAAAGTCTCTAATAGTCATCATAAGATTCTGAAGTTTCATATTCATCATAATCATCTTTTGCATCTCCATCCCACTCATCTTCGTAATCTCCATCGTTATCCCATTCTTCATCATCATAATCTTCCCAATTATCATCATCGTCATCCCAATCGTCATTATCATCGTCATCATCAGTCCCTTTTTTTCCCTTTTTAGGACCTTCAATTTCATCAATGATCATTTCCATACCTCCTTATTCTGAGATTTAATTATATTATTTAATAATAGGTTATATCAATTTTATTATATAACAAATATTTTATTTAAACATTTCTATGATTTATAGCAAATTCTTTGCGATGCTATTTATAACTTCTACAAATTATCAATTATTAAAAAAAGATTTAAAAAAACCAAATCATAATTAAACAATAAAAATTGCTGCAGCTAAAACTGTAAGCCATTCGCCCTCTTCTTTCACAGTAGCGGATTCTGTAATATTTTTAGTTTCAACGATTTTTCCATTCATTTTATAAATTTCCTTTCGCTCATCATAATTCGTATTGGGATCAAAATCAACACCTAACGTTGTAGCTAACATTTCTGCCGCTAAATCTTCCGCAAAATCCCCTGCATTTTCAGGTTTTACACCAAAAGCATGATGCTCGCTTAAATATCCGTATGCTCTCTTATCAGCTGGTTTGGCCACTCCTACTGATGCAGCAATTAATCGATTATACTCATCACTTGAAACACGACTCATAACTGCAAACACAATCTGACCCGGACCTAGTTGAGCAAACCCATCTTCCTTAGGAATCTCAATACAATACGGAGGTAATATGGAGCTTACTTGTACCAAGTTATACATTTCGATGCGAGCATCTCGTAAAGCTTGTTCGAAAGAGCCTAACTTAGACTTATGAAAGCCCTTACCTTTAGTAAAAAATACTGCTTTTGGGACAAGTGACATAATTTATCACCAATTTAATATTATTAAAATCCCTAATCTTAGTGAAAAACACTGCGTTTGGGACTAAAGATATAATTCGGTAATGTATAAGTTAATTAATATTATTAATATAAATAAGATTAATAATATTTAAAGTATTTTATTATATATGGAACATCATACTAAAGAAAATTATTTATTAAAAAAAATTCGACCTTATGATGTAAAAAAAGTTTCTAATATCAATGATCTTTTATCATCACTAAGATATTGCGGATTTCAAGGTCGCAATTTAGGACAGGCCCTTGAAATTTTGGAAAAAATGGTTACGGATGAAACATGTTTAACAGTTTTAACATTAAGTGGGGCTATGGTTCCAGCTGGGATGGGAGACCTTATTTGCGTTTTAATGGAGTATAAATTGATAGATGTTTTAGTTTCTACAGGAGCAAATATTATACATGATATTGTGGATATTTTTGCTGATAAAGGTCATTTTATAGGGAGTCCTTATGTGGATGATAATGAATTATTCGAATATCGTATAAATAGAATTTATGATGTATTTCTTCCAGAAGAAAACTACCAATCAGCTGAGGTGGCATTATTTAAAATAATTCAAGACACATTTAAGTCTAAAAATATTCACTTGACACCCTCAGAATTTTTAAAAATTCTTGGAGAAAAAATAAAAAAAAGGAGTATTATATCGGTTGCTGCTGAAAATAATATCCCTATTTATGTTCCCGCTTTTTCTGACTCTGAATTAGCCCTAAATCTGATAAAATATTCAAAAAGAGAAGGGTATGATTTTCAATTTGATATTCTTAAGGATGTATTAAATTTTGGAGAATTGATTAAAAATTCTGAGAAATATGGGACTATTGTGATAGGAGGAGGTGTTCCTAGGAACTGGGCTCAACAAATTTTTCCCTTACTTGACCAGATAGATAATATAGAAACAATGGGTTATAATTATTCAGTTAGGATCCATACTGCTACTGAATATGATGGGGGACTTTCTGGTTGTACTATTTCTGAATCTAAATCGTGGGGAAAGTATTCTTTAGATTCAGATTATGTGAGTATTTGGTGTGATGCCACTATAGCTTTACCTATATTGGTTACAGGTTTATTACAGAGATTGAAATTTATATAAGATGCTCTAATTTTAAAAAAGTGGGATAAGATAAAGATGAGAATGGATTTTTACCTAATTCTGTTATTTTAATTTTTTACCATATAGGACTAGACTAGATCCTGGTAAATAGAACGGAAGTTTTTCTTCTACTTTTGCTAAAATTTTAAATAGAAACACCAATTTTTTGGAAGGCTTTAGGCTATCAAGAAAGGTACAAGGAATTAAATTTGTAATAGCATGGATTGAAAATTTCTTTTCTACTTTCAATCCATATTTCATTAAGTCTCTTTTTAATGAAAAAGTTGTAAATAGTTTTAAATTCATATTTACAGGTTTATCGTATTCACCGAAAGGAAAATTAATCCAAATATTACGCGTAAATTTTTTAGCTAAAAATCTTAATCCTTCTCTTATACTTTCATTAAATTGGAATTTTCCTCGAACTAAAGGATCTAAAATATACCATAAAAAATTAAAACTCCATTTATGATCTACTTCAATAAGAAAAGTTCCTCCTGGTTTTAAGACTCTAGCCATCTCTGCTATTGCTTTTTTGTGTTTTGGGACAAAACTTAAAGTACTACCGCAACAATTGATATGATCAAAATTGTTATCACCATAAGCTATATTCTGGGCATCACCAAAATAAAATTTAGGAGGTAAATACTTAATTTTTCCAACTTTTTTTTTGAGAATATTTCTTATTTTTTGATTATATCGTATTACATAGTCATAGTATTCCGGGAATAATTCAATTCTCTCAGGATTAAAAATCGGTTCTTTTCTTTTAGCAATTTCAATTAAATCTTTCGCAATGTCTATCCCAATTACATCAAAACCCGCAGCAGAATAAAGATATGATTGAAATCCCGTTCCACATCCAATATCTAATACCTTCTTCTTAGTATCTCTATGAATAATTTTATTCACTATAAAATAATGAAGTCGTGAAAAAAGCCATGAGTACCATAAGTCTGATAAATCGTCATATTCTTTCGCCATATTATTAAATATCGCTCGTACGTCTTCCATCAGTTCTACTCTATATAGGGGATTAATAATACAAATTGTTAAAATATGAGATTTTTAAAACATTATGATTTTTAGAATAAATAAAACTAAGTTTGAATTTAAATTTATCTTTTATTTTTCTTACGTTTTAGTTATGGCTATAAATTGTAATTATGTTATTCAATTAGCTTAGATTATCTTAAAGATTTAACTAAATATGATATTTATATTGAAATTCTTGAAATTTTATTCAAAAAAATTAAATTTAACCAATAAGTTATGAGTTGTGAGATTTCTGTTTGGAACTCGAAATAGAGTCCTCTAAACGGATTATAACAATTTTGCTATTATAAAAACTTTAAAGAAATTTACAAGAATTATTTAGTATTTTTATTGGAAGATATATTTATACTCCTATATCTAATTACTTTATAATTACCTTTATAATAACAACAAATATAGGGATTCATATTATGGTACTTTGTCAAGTCGATACAGCAAGATTTATCCAGATTTATGTTGTCCAGCTGGGAATGGGAATTATTTATATTATCTTCGGTCTAATAATTCTGAGAAGGAGTACTAAACGGTTAAATCAGCTTTTTAGTACATTTTATCTCTTATCTGCTTCTGCGACTATTATAAATGTTGTTTATGTTTCGCTTTATGTAAATCCTTTAGTTAAAATTTTACATTTTATAACATACTACTTATTTTGTTTTGCCATTGTATATTTGCTGATATTTACTCTAATTGTTTTAAAATCAGAAAGAGTATTTACTATAAAAAAACATAACCTTATCGCAGTAATCTACGGGGGCTTTTTGCTCGGATTAGCGCCAATTGGATGGTATGGTGGAATAACAATTGACGCTTCTACAAATTGGAGACCCGTTTGGTCATTAGCATTTTTAGTGTATGCTCTCATCGTTATCAGTGGGTGTATCATACCAACGCTCTATTATTCGATACAGGTTTATAAAAAATTTGAAGATGAAATTATAAAAAGGAAATGGCTCTTTTATATTTTGGCTATATTAGGATACTTTACCATTCTCTATATATCTTCTATTTCGAATTATTTAAACGATCCAACATTTAGATTAATGACATCAATATCAGGTCTAAGTCTATACGCTACGGCGTTTTTATTGTATTACGGAGTAGGAAGGCAGATCGAAAAATAATACTTGTAATTTCTTCTAATTTTTTTTCTTTTTACTGATTATTTTACTATAATCCTCTTTCTCTAAGCAGACTTTGGTTTAATTGTACTCTATCAGGTGTCAGGTCATAAAATAATCACAAAACAAGGAAAGCAATAAAGTAAAAGACCATGGGGATTCCGGCCATCAAAATTCGAATTCCTATTATGGCTAAAGGAGCTTGACTTTTCGCCCCTAGTTTATAAAAAGTTAGAGTATGAACTAATAATCTATTAATGGATCGTTTATCATATTCCAGAAACCAAAAATAACAAAAACAATCCCAATTAGGACAATATCAAGCATTAATACATTCTCATAGATAAAAATGATTCTTTCTGCCAAGGCAGTAGCTATAAAGTGAATAAGAAATCCGACGAGTCCATAAGATAAATGAATAGAAAATGAATATTTTATTGCTTCTGATTCATTGGTTTTATTTGAATTGTAAGGGGTGGTTTTTGATTTGTCCATTTGGTCCAACAATGTCTAAGAATTAATAATAAGATTATTCGATTTTACATTAATAAATGTTTAATTATTATTTTGCTTTTTTAAAATTATTAAATTCGAATTTCTACAAGGAGTTAAAACTCATGGATGATGGTTGGAAAGATGAGATCCCAACCCCTGCTCTTGTGTTGAATTATAACATCATGCAAAAGAATATTGAAACAATGGCAAAATTCGCACGAGAAAACAACGTGAATCATAGACCACACGTCAAAACGCATAAATGCCCTATTATTGCTCACATGCAGCTAAAGGCGGGATGTAAAGGGATCACTGTGGCAAAAGTCGGAGAAGCTGAAATTTTTGCTCAAAGTGGCATTGATGATATATTCATAGCAAATCAAGTTATTGATCCCACTCACATAGACAGATTAGCAAAATTAAGTAAATATATCCAGATCAGATGTGCTGTTGATTCGAAGAAAAATATAATGGATTTAAGTAAAATTGCTGTAAAAAATAATACCCAGTTGGAGGTTCTTCTAGATATGAATTTAGGATTAGGTAGATCTGGTGTAGAACCCGGCGAACCTGCTCTTGAGATGGCAAATCTTATTAAAAATACGGATCGCCTAAAGCTTGTAGGATTATTTGGTTATGAAGGTCACTTGACTCCGATGATGAATTTGGAACAAAAAGAACTCATGGCTAATGAATGCTACAAAAAAATTGTCGATACGAGAGACTTATTGAATAAAAATGGATTTAATATAAATCATATCTCAACAGCAGGCTCCGGAACTTATATGTATGCTGCTAAATATGAAGGGATTACCGAAATACGCCCTGGAACATACATATTTTCTGATGAACATTTGCATATGGTAAATCCTGATTTTGAATTTGCTGTTACAATATTAGGGACAATACAAAATCAGACGGGGAAAAAAGAATTTACCACCGATGCGGGGGCTAAAGCAATTGCCACTGGAGACGGTAAACCCGTTTTTAAAGAGTTTCCCAAATCTAAAATTAGGGTTATGAATGAGGAACATACCCAATTTAAAGCAATAGGAGCAGATGATTTAGAAATAGGACAAAAGATCGAATTTATTCCCGCCCATATATGTACTTCCATAAATTTACACGATTACATACATGTTATAAAAGATAATGAATATATCGGGAAATGGGAAATATTAGCAAGAGGTAAAAATTATTAAAATAAAGAGGTGTAAACTAAAATATGGCTGAATATATAAGACCAGGTACTCCTGTAGCAGGTCCTTATACTCCAGGTGTTAAAACTGGAAATTTACTTTTTGTCTCAGGGCAAGGTCCCGCTGCGGGGATGGACAATATTAAAGATCAAACTCGAACTGTTTTAGAAAATATTAAAACAATTGTCGAAGCCGCAGGTTTAAAGGTCGCAAATATCGTAAAAACAACAGTATTTTTGAAAGATATAAAAGATTTTGGAAAAATGAACAGAACCTATAAGAAGTTTTTCGAAGACAACGGTGTGTCAGAAAATTTTCCTACGAGGACTACTGTCGAGGTGGCAAATTTACCTGCTGCTGGAATGCTTGTTGAAATAGAAGCAATAGCTATGATAAAATAATATAAAATCTTCTATTCTTTAATAACATCCTGTAAAAGTTTTAAGAATAAAAATAAAAAATTATTTATTTTACTTTTTAATTTCATCTATTTAATCTCTCGCATTCTAAGATAAAAAGCACCTGCAAAGAATACTACGATTGGAAATATAGTTACATATATCCACGCGTTTTGTAATGTTAAATCATCTGGCGTGTCAAAATCAACGTAATTTGGTAATAAATCGTTTGCGATTTCATATATATTATTTTGTGGAATATAGGGATTTTTACTAAGGAAAAAGAATTGAATAAGGAATAACTCAAATATCGCTAACATGAAACTTAGAAGCAAACCCCGATTACCTATCATTCCTACCAAGAGAAAACTTCCAGAATAAATTAAGGTAGCCAGAAGGAGTATAATCGCAACCTTTCCAAACACAAGAAGATTCTCTTCTACACCTGCAAACACTCCCTCTTCTGCGAATGCATGGACAAACAAATAATAGACGATATATATTATAATATTTACGCAATAAACCGCAACATTTACAACAATCCATCTACTTAACCAATAAACTTCTCGTTTGATTGGTCTAACGAGATAGAGTTCTATAGAATGATCTGAGATTTCGTCCGCGCTGAGAGGAAGGCTAAGTAGTAGGCAGCCAAATATGAATATCGTAGGAAACAAACCATCAAGCATTGCGCTAACGAATGCTTCATCTGGTTTTTCGATTTGTAGATCATAATCTTCAATGATTATTATAACAGGAATCCACATGAAAGCTAATAACAGATAAATTAACCATTTTTTACTGTTAATAAATGTTTTGAAGCCAATTTTAACGCTAACGATCAATTTTTCTTGTTGATCAAACACTATTTCTTTTATACTTTTAGCGCGAATTGTATCTTCAATGTATTGAGTTGAGTTAATTTTTTCTTCTATATTAGTCATAATATCACCTTTTATCCTATTGTTAGGGATTTATATAAGTTCTGAAGCCCCTCATCAGTAGCCTTTATCTCTAATATTGGAATTTCGTGATCGCAGACGAGATCCGTTACTAAGCTATAAAATTCTCGAGGTTTGTTTGTTAAAACTACGAGTTGATCTTCGTTTGAACGGACATCTTTTTGAAATTGAATTTGTGAAACAACGCCTTCATTGGCATTATTGATAAGTAATGTAGATAATTTTTTTGAATCTTTTACAGTAATTTGAATGGAGTGTGGTTGATCTTCGATCATCTCTCGAATGCGAATTGGTGTACCTTGAGCAATAGTCCTCCCTTTATACATCAAGATAACCGTCTCAGAAAGCTTTTCTATTTCAAAAAGTATATGCGACGATATGAAAAACGTGGAATTATACTTTCGAGCATAGTCCTTAAATAATTCATACATTTTTCTTCTTACAACTGGATCCAAACCATTAAAAGGCTCATCCCCGATTACTAGCGCAGGTTTATGAAGTAATGATTGCCCAATCTTCATTCGTTGCTTCATTCCCTTGCTAAATTTCCTGATGCGTTTATTTGCTACATCGTTCAATCCAATCTCATCTAATACCTCGTTTGTGCGTCGAAATGCTTCCTTTTTTGTAAGTTGAAAGCGCCCAAGCCAATAGAAATAATCTCGTGCTTTCATCCATTTAGGAAAAGCCTCTACTTCGGGGATATATCCTATATGTTGCTTTATCCTGGAGTTATAAAAGGGATCTTTACCAAATAAGGTGACTCTTCCTTTCTGTGGTCTGATTAATCCCAATATCATTTTAATTGAAGTTGTTTTTCCCGCACCATTTGGTCCAAGGAAGCCCGTTATTTTTCCCTTTTCGATAGAAAATGAAGCATCGCTAACAGCAACAACCTCTCCAAATGATTTTGTTACATTGTCGAGTTTAGCAATGATATCTAATTTATTTGAAGTTTTACTCATTTATAATTCCTCTGTTGTCGTTTTCCATATTTTATAGGCTAAGATTAAACTAAAAACTAAAATTAACAAAAATGCTTGAAGAAATACATGCCAATATTCTAAACCTATACCATTATTAAGATTAAGTCCGATATATTTTTCCTTTTTCGCATCCCATACACCTAAATCATAATCACCTAAACAAACATAGGCTAATAAAACCAAGAAATTGGTTGGAGAGACAAGTAATAAAAACTCGTTATCCAAGTTATCATATACAATCGCTATTCCTATAATGTTACCAAAAAGAAAAACCAAGAAAAAAATTAGGCTAGCATAGGCTCGCTTTTCAACAAAAATTGATAGAACGAGAATAAATAAGCCAAGTATTATTGAGCACAGTACCGAATATAAAATAATACCCGTATAAAAGTCTATAAACTTTTCGTGATCTTTTTCCAATGATTGCACAAAAAGAACCCCCGTTATAATTAGTGGGATGAGGACAAATATGTTAATATAAATCACAATTGCTCCAACCTTTCCAACGAGATATTCTCTCTTTTCTAATCTAGATAAATAGATTTCAATTACTTTCCCATATTTATCATCAGCAAAAAACCCAGAACCTGCGAGTCCTATGACAATTAACAACAACATGCCTAATCCTCTGCCTAAACCATAGGTGATGCCATCAGGATTTGAAAGAATAAATGAAAGATTTATTGCGAAGTAACTAGCAATAGATTCGTTTAACGCATCCCGTACCACAACTTTCCCCTCTCCATCCTCAATTTCTATTGATCTTAACCTTGCAGCACCTAATATTGAAAAAAAGCTAAAAACAAGGATTACTACCATCAAATATTTAGCAAATTTACTTTTACGCCAAGTTGATATCAATTCAAAACGAATTAAATATAAAACTCGCATCCATCTAGGTTGAAATTTACCATCATATAATCGATACGTAAATTTTTGTAGATAATCAGGTGATATTGGATCATTTTGGTCTTCTGTCATTTTTAGCCCTCCATTTGATTTTTTGCGATCTCATTGAGAAATACTTCTTCTAAAGACTGGCGGTAACTGCTCATCATTCTAATATTCATTCCATTATTTCGAGCTAATTTAAAAATTAATAAATATTTTTTGTAATCATCTCGTTCAATATTGAAGGAGATAATCTCGGCAGCATTTATTACCTCAAATCCATTATTTTGCAAAAGCTGAGCGAATTTATTATGATCCCCATTTACACGAACTTGCAAATTAATTATTTTGTCATCTTTTTGTAATATTTTCTTTAAAGTTCCTTGCATAACTTTTTTTCCTTGATTCATTACGATAACATAACTTGCAGTTCTTTCAATGTCAGGGAGTAAATGAGTCGAAATTAAAATATTTTTTTGATGGTTATTTCCAAGATCAGAAATCAGATCAAGGATTTGCTCATGAGATTCAGGGTCACAACCAGCTGTAGGCTCGTCTAGGAGTAAAAGTAACGGATCATGGACTAAAGCCGTAGCAAGTTTTACCTTTTGCATCATTCCCTGTGAGAATGTATTCATGTCTCTATATCGCGCCTCACCTAACCCCACATAATGTAAAGTATCAAATGCTCTTTGTTTTGCTGTATTTCGGGATAAACCGGCCATAGTACCCATATGAGTAACATAAAGCATCGCAGAAGTTTTCAAAATCCTAGTATCAACTTCTGGTTGATAACCTATTTTATCTTTTACAGCTAACAAGTCCTTAGGAAGCTCATAGTCGAGGAATTTGATTGCACCACTCTCAAATGGATGAATACCGAGAACTGCTCGAAGAAAAGTAGTTTTTCCTGCGCCATTGGGACCTAATAAGCCAGTAACCCCTTTCGGAATATCGCAAGAAAAGCTATCAAGAGCGAGAAACGATCCATATTTTTTCACTAAGTCCCGTATAGCCAATATATTTTGCATATGCATTCACTTCAAGTAGAAATAAAAAATTTTAAAATAAAGTTTTTCGTAATTTTGATGGTTATTACAATTTCAAAAATTTTTTTTTTATTTTTTTTATAATATATCAATGTGGTGGAACATTATAATAAAAAGGATTTATTGAGTAACAATATAAATGCACCCATAAATCATTAAATGAATTATAGGTTGGAACTTGATTTTAATTATTATTTTTTAAATGAATATAATTAATTTTAAATTCATTATGATTCATTTTATCTTCTTCCCTAATTTATATTATAATAAAATAATATAATTTAATATATTAGAACTCGATTTCTACATAAATTAAAAAATATGCAGCTAAAAAAAAAAGAAATAATATAAACTACTTTCAAAATGTGACAAGATTTAATCAAGCTCAAGAATTAATCTCCCAATTTTTAATATTGAAAAACTTATTAAAGAGATTTCTATTGATAATAAAGACCAATATATAAAAAAAAAGAGTTTTTTAATTATTAAAATACATAATTTTAGATTTAGTATGAGAAGACTTTATTTTTTTTTCTGATTAATATCAATGACATAATTGCTATCAGAGCCAATGTAAACAATAAATCATATCCTGGAATTGCTTCTTCTCCACCACCATCACCGCCGCCACCACCGCCACCATCACCGCCGCCGCCACCACCGTCAGGCTTTTCCTCTACAGTGACCTTAAATATAGCACTACAGCAACGACCATAAGCATCATAAGCTCTTACTTCTAACCAATAAACACCCACAGATAAAATAACAATATTAGTTATCATACCATCATTACCAATTGCAAAATTTAAGGTATCATTGATCCACCAATTATCGATACCGGAACTGTCAGAGGCATTTAAATCATAGCTAAAATCATTTCCATATTGTATTGTTTGGTTGGTTGGCATTACATCCCAAGTTGGGGTGTCCTCTAAGACAGTTAATGACCAGGTGGCAGACTGGGTAGAGGTAAAACCGTCAGTAGCGATCGCATACCATTGATAAGTCATACCCTCCGATAGTCCCAACCAGGAAACAGAAGCAGTACCTCCGCTCAAGACTCCCGTATCGGTTCCAATTAAGGAATCGTCAGAAGCATCATAAAAGGAAACATCCATAGAATCTCCATCGAGATCGGACACATCCACGCTTAATACTGGATTACCAGATACACCAGTCGCTCCGTCCGCAGGAACAGGGTTAGTTGGAGCATTAGGAGCATTGTTAGCAGTAGAAAATGACCAGGTGGCAGACTGGATAGAGGCTAAACCGTCAGTAGCGATCGCATACCATTGATAATTCGTATTGCCTGAAAGCCCCAACCAGGAAACAGAAGCAGTACCTCCGCTCAAGACTCCCGTATCGGTTCCAATTAAGGAATCGTCAGAAGCATCATAAAAGGAAACATCCATAGAATCTCCATCGAGATCGGACACATCCACGCTTAATACTGGATTACCAGATACACCAGTCGCTCCGTCCGCAGGAACAGGGTTAGTTGGAGCATTAGGAGCATTGTTAGCAGTAGAAAATGACCAGGTGGCAGACTGGGTAGAGGCTAAACCGTCAGTAGCGATCGTATACCATTGATAATTCGTATTGCCTGAAAGCCCCAACCAGGAAACAGAAGCAGTACCTCCGCTCGAAACACCTAAATCTGTACCGATTAAGCTATCATCCGATGCATCATAGAAATAGACATCCATTATGTCTCCATCCGCATCTGATATATCCACGCTTAATGTAGGATTAAAACTCATCATAGAGGATCCGTCTGGAGGTAAAGGATTACTTATTAATGGAACAAAATTGGTCACGAAATAAAAGATAGGGGAATTAATAAGAGTCATTCCATCGTCTACAATCACATACCATGAATAGGAAGTGCCCCATGCGAGACCAGTCCATTCTATTGAGGCAGTTGCGCCACTCGAAACGCCTAAATCTGTACCGATTAAGCTATCATCCGATGCATCATAAAAGTAAACATCCACCGGATCTCCGTCCGCATCTGATACTTCCACACTTAACATTGGATTATTGAATATTCGGGTAGAAGCATCCAAGGGGTTTGGATTTATCGGAATGCTTGGGACATAGTTAGTTGTGAAGTTCCAATCGGGAGAATTTACGCTAGTCATTCCATCGTCTACAATCACATACCATGAATAGGAAGTGCCCCATGCGAGACCAGTCCATTCTGTTGAGGCAGTTGCGCCACTCGAAACGCCTAAATCTGTACCGATTAAGCTATCATCCGATGCATCATAAAAGTAAACA
>JBHLNT010000017.1:0-22830 GCA_048941265.1 Promethearchaeota archaeon | reverse complement strand
CCGCTCGAAACGCCTAAATCTGTACCGATTAAGCTATCATCCGATGCATCATAAAAGTAAACATCCACCGGATCTCCATCCGCATCTGATATTTCCACACTTAACATTGGATTATTGGTTATTCCAGTAGATTCATGAGAAGGAATAGGATTACTTGCTGTTGGTATTATATTAGTTGTGAGAGACCAGGCAGGAGAGATACTACTAACTACTCCATCGTCAACAATTACGTACCATGAATAGGAAGTGCCCCATGCGAGGCCAGTCCATTCTGTTGAGGCAGTTGTGCCGCTCGAAACGCCTAAATCTGTACCGATTAAGCTATCATCCGATGCATCATAAAAGTAAACATCCATCATATCTCCATCTACATCTAGTATATCCACACTCAATGTCGGACTTAAATCTAATCCTGAAACTCCATCAGGGGGATCGGGATTACTAACTGTCGGAGCTGTATTTGTTGTGAAAGACCATGTAGAAGAAGTTCGACTGACAACTCCATCGTCAACTTTAGTATACCAAGAATATGAACTGCCTTCTAATAATCCTAACCAAGAAACTGATGCTGTAGTGCCACTCATAACATTATAAGCTATACCTATAATACTATCATCTGAAGCATCATAAAAAGTAACATTAAGATCATCTCCATCATCGTCTGATACGTCAACTCTCAATGTAGGATCCGTATTAATGCCACTAATACCATCTATAGGTGAAGGATTTGTAGGTAAATTAGGTTGTGTATTAAATGGACCAAGTACTTCAAGAGTTGTCCATGTAGAAGCGTCAAATTGATCACCACCTATAGGATATGCAGCTGAGGATGCGGTATAATATGTTAAAAGCATAAAGCCCAATGTTTCAGGGGAAGTTACATCGATATCTTGAGTCGTACCTGTTGATAATGGTATAGATGCTTCAACTTGCCATGTATTTCCTATATTTTGAGCTCCATATAAACCATTACGATAGATACCATATTCGCCCATCACTGTCCATCCAGGACTGCCCCAAAACGCATCCGTGAATTCTCTATTAGTTCCTTCTCCAAAATTTGCAAGTGCGTATTTACAATCTTCATTAGTACTATCTAAAGACCCCTGAGGTGAAAGTCCATCATCCTCAAAATAAATATGGAGATCATTACCCCATTCATCATTATCAACCCATCGAATTGCAAAATAGAGATTATATTTGTCATGTTTTACTGCTATATCAATTAATCTACTATTTTCATGATAAACATCCCAATCACCACTCCAATAGGAATCAGAAAGATCTCCATCTAAGATTGGGACATTTCCACTCTGAAATTCTGCGATTAATCCATAATTTGAACCTACATCTACCATACCACTCGCAATCCCCACATTATTAGTCTCATCAGTTTCGGACACCTGATCACTACTATCTATAATCCATCCGATGTAATACATTCCATTAGGTACTCCACTTGGAAAAGTGCCAGTCCAACTTGAAGCAGCAGAAGAAGCTGAGGGAATCCCGGAAACAGAATCAATGCCTATAATATAATCTGAAGTTGAAATTTCATAATCACTAGAGACATAGTAGGTAATTTCAAAACTTCCAGCATCTGAATTTCCTATATTTTCTACCTCACACCAAACATTAAAACTAGTTGAACCACTAACTACGGATATTGGTGTAAATCCTGAGTATGAGTTGCCTCTATCTGTTAAATCTATTTGTGGCAGCCCAGTACCAATTGTAGTAAATGTCCATATCGCAGATTGAGATGTGTAAATTCCATCATCAGCAATGGCATACCACTCATAATTAGTATTTTCAGAAAGATCTTGCCACATGACTGATGCAGTACCTCCATCTGGAACATCTAAGTCCGTGCCGATTAAGTTGTCATCCGATGCATCATAGAAATAGATATCCATTATATCTCCATCTGGATCAGTAACATCCACACTTAACTCAATATTAGTAGGAACGTCAATAGCACCATCCTGGGGTGATGGATTAGATGGAGCATTAGGAGCTGAAGTAAATCTTTCTAAAGTGACTTGACAAGTACCATATCCTTGAACAGCACGAATGGACCAATAATATAAACCATCTTCAGTAGGAATAAACTCCAAGGTTTCATCAACTCCTAAACCCGCATTTATACTGGAATCAAAAACTATAGGACGTCCTGTATTCGGATCATAGTCATTATCATAAATAATTAGATCGAAATCTCCAGTAGAAGGAACATCAAGAGTAAAATCATAGCTACTCCCTAACTCTGCATCAAGAGAGAAAAGAACTACTTTTGGATCTCTCGCATGTGAACTTGCTCGACGATCGAGGTAATATTCTTTATTATTAAGTGGTCCAGTGGTAGGATGAGTAATAGATTGAATTACTGCATCTGCCCGTACCATCCCATAACCCTCTACGTTATCTCTTCCTATTCTATTTAATGATGGGCTTTGTGGAATTCCATCTTTATCTCCATCAAATGATTCTCCCGCATTGACTTCCCAAGTACCCATACATATTATTTGTTTCACCCTTAAAGCATTAGCCTGCGACCAAGACCAACTCCCCTCAGTTTGAATTATTGCATCAATCACCAGCTGTGCTAGCCCAGCAACATGTGGGCACGACATAGATGTTCCTTGCATACCTCTATAATCATTAGCTCTTTGATCACCCATAGAAGTATCCATTTCTTCATAATTAGAATCGGCAGCAACGATCATATTTCCAATTGAACCCGTACCGTAATAAGCTACAGTCCCGCCTGGAGCAATAACGTCAGGTTTATAATAGGTATTATCTCCATTTGAACTGTAATAGACTACTTCAAAAGCATCATTAACGGCTCCCACTGTTATACACTTTTGTGCTGTACCTGGAGATCCAATTGGATTGACCGTTCCACTGTTTCCAGCAGATGTAACGCAAATAAATCCTGCATCGACAAGCTGATTAACTGCAGTATCTATTCCCGGAATATATCCGCTAAAACCTAATGACATTGAAACCGTTGTAATGTTATAAGCAGGATTTTGACCATTATTTTGAATCCAATCGAATGCATTAAGAAGCATTTGATCATTTCCATGACCAGTATCATCCAATACTTTCAAGCTGATTAATTTGCTTTGTGGAGCTACCCCTGTAAATACTGGTGTACCAACAGAATCCTCTGCTATTGTATACGCACTTTCGTGCTCGATTGTACATGTATAGTCTCTTCCAACAGTACCCGAATCA
The DNA here is from genome assembly GCA_048941265.1 of Promethearchaeota archaeon. GTDB lineage: Archaea > Asgardarchaeota > Lokiarchaeia > Sigyniarchaeales > SOKP01 > LW40-45. The sequence goes on along the minus strand of JBHLNT010000017.1, from coordinate 19,587 downwards.
GCTGCTTCAACATAAACTAAATAAGCACCAGGTGCGAGGTTTCCTAAGTTATAAGTTATTGGAGTAGTTAAATACGGACCACTGGATGTAATCCAATTCAAATTTGAATCTAATATCCCAAAATAAGCATCTCCACCAGCGTTATCCCAATCTAACCTTACAATTGTATTCGGATTATTAGGATTGTCTTTAATCTCGAACCAATAAAGGTAAATATTTCCTTGAACAGGAAATTGATTAGAAGTTGTCTCATAAACTGTTTGAGGATTTGTATCAGCGATGCCTGTACCTGCCGCGATGGACGCGCAATGAGTTCCGTGATGGCCGTAATCAACCCCCGTACTCCCAGGTGGATATCCACTCCCCGAGAAGTCTTGAAAATAGAGAAAATTTGACATATCTGGATGGGTTGAATCAATACCTGTATCTAAAATTGCAATAGCATAGTTGGGATTCCCTTTTATAGTTGGAACCGCATTCCATACATACGGAGAGCCTCTTATCCCCATGTTTATGGTGCTCGTATCCAGATGAGCAGTGCTTTCATATTCTTTTTGAATAAAGGTTACTTCCTTATCAGCAGCTATAGTTCTAACCTTATCAAGAGGCACAATTGCGTAAACCGCATAGATCAAGGCATCGTGAACTGTTAAAATTTCTGCCCCATAACTGCCTAATTTATCGATTAGGGCATCATCGGGTTTTTTATCGACACATATACAAACCTTAACTTTCTTGCCATCTTCACGTAAAGCAGGGTCAATTAAGACTTTTCTAGTAATTAAATCCGATATTTTATCATCGATTTTATCTCCATTAGCGTCGACTATAGAATTCGGATGAACGACTCTTTGATCTGAAACTTCAGGAAAATCGTCATTATAATTCTCTTTACTTATAAACCTAAGCGGATTATAGTTAGGTTGGTTGAAAATCACTGTAGATGTTATGCTGGCTAGCATAATAATTAGAATTAGGATAGAACATCGTTTTTGTTCGACATTATTTAACATATTTCGTCCCTCATTTCATTTTTGAATTTATCTTTATTTTAAATTAATAAAATTGGAATTTTCTTGTAGATACAGTTCGTAAGCAATAATAATTTTTAAATCTTTTTAGATTCTAAATAGGATTATAAAGAAGTAATTAAGCTTAGAAAATAGCAATAATGAATACTAGACATAAATTATTTTGAATTTAAACAACCATTTTTTTAAACTCAAATTTAATATCATAGTAGTGAAAAAATTATGACCGAAGTATACATTGTTGATACAAAACGAGGAATCCAATCAGGCATTAATGAAATATCTACCCACTTCTAAAAAAGGGACCCAATTTTAAATGTTCTAATAAGGTTTATATGAAAGTAAATGAAATAGACTTTAAAACCTATGTGAATATATTTCCAGAAATATTAGCAGCAGTTATAATGTACCTCAAAAATATCGGTGCAAAAGTATATGTAATGGAAATCTCTACTCCAGCAAATATAACTCTTATTGTATTTAGAATTACGGAATATAAAGAAATATGCGAAAAGACAAGAGCAGAAATAATTTATTTAGATGAAAAAAGACTAAAACCTTTGAATTCAAGGGAGAGCCTTCAATAAATGAAGATCCTAAAGATTACATTTTGTAAAACTTTCGATTCCCTATTACAATAAATTAATCAACGAAGATCATCACTCTTCAATTAAAAAAAAAAATTAAAAAAAACATTATGGGTTAAAAAAGAATAAAAAAGATTAGTATAAATCTTTTATAACAAAATCTAAGTTTAGGTCTATCAATGTTTCTTTTAAGGGATATCCGTTCTCAGGATTCCACCCCATTTTTTCGCAATAATCCTTGTAGTCTTCTAAATAATCCACTCCTACGGCTCTTTCTGGTAATTTATTATTAATAATCTCTACTCCTTCTCGCAATGAAAATGCCTGCCTAAGAGCTTGAATTCTCAAACCTATTTTAATTAATTCGTCCATGTTTATATCCCAACCAGTGGAGCCTTTGATTACTTCTAATAGAGGATATTTTTGGAAGAAAAAGACAAATTCACATAATCCAACAGCACAGAAAGATTGCCATATTGCAGTAGTTAATTTTTCAGCCTCACTTCTGTCTTCCCCAGGTCTTTTAAATTTTTTTGGCAATCCTAAACCTTGAAATAGACCATCAGGCTTCATAAATGGACCTCCTGCAAGCATATCTAAACAGGGAGTAGTATGTCTCCCAGGAGTAGGATCGAATGCGAAAGTTGCACCCAAATGTTTATAATATTTAGGTGAGTGCATTCCAAGTTCTTGTCCGCCCGCTTGCATAGCAAATTTTTCACTCCCTTTCCCAATCTTTTCAGCTGCTATTTTGGTTCCATCTGCTAAAATATCTCCAATTCCTTCTCGATTAATAATTTTTTTAGTTAATTCAATGATAGCAGAGGAATTGCCCCAGGTCATTTCAAGCCCATCAATATCTTCTTTGTTTATCAATCCATTTTCATAACACTCTATAGCAAAGGCAACTGAGGTTCCTGTTGAAATAGTATCAATTCCAGCTCTGTTGCATAAGTCATTTACGATAAATAATGACATAATATCGTCATTTAAACACAAATGCCCAAAAGAGGCACATGTCTCATACTCTGGCCGATGAGTTTCTTCTATACCGATCTCAGGTATTTTCATTATAGCTCCACATTGAACGGGGCATGAAAAACAACCGTATGGTTTTTCTCTATATTTAGTTATTGCTTCCCCTGAAATTTTATTTATTTTATCCATAGGAAAATCTTCTGCTACTGTGCCGCCCCAATTTTTTATGGGAGTATCACCTATTTGAGCACTTATTACGTTTCCAAAAGAAGTCCCTAGAGTCTTCCATGCTTGGATTGCTCCAGCAGAAGCCGCTTTTATACCTTCATTATATTCTTTTGTAGCGTTAAGTATTGCATCCTTATCTGCTAGCTCAATTTTTTTACTTCCTCGGAGTACTATAGCTTTTAACTTTTTGGATCCCATAACCGCGCCAAAACCAGATCTTCCTGCAATTCTTGCCTTATCGTTTACTATTCCCGATATTAATGAAAGTTTTTCTCCTGATTGACCAATGCTCGCGACTTGTATTTTGCCATGTTTTTCTTCCAATTTTTCTTCTGTCTGAACGCAATCTAATCCCCAGAGATCTGAAGCATCTAATATCTGTTTTTGATCATCGATAATCGTGATATACTTTGGACTATCAGATTTACCCTTGATTAGAATTGCATCGTACCCACATTTCTTAATTTCAGGGCCAAAATATCCTCCACAATTAGAATCTCCCCAGCCTCCCGTTAAAGTCGATTTACCTGCCACCATAAAACGACCACTTAAGGGTGCTACAGTTCCAGTTAATAAGCCGGGGAAAAAACCAAAAATCGCATCTGGACCTAATGGATCTGCTTTGGCTGGCATATTTTCATAAATTATTTTTGTTGCTAATCCATATCCTCCTAGATATTGACGATATGTATCTCCAGATAATTCTTCTTCTTTGAACGATCCATCTGAAAGATCAACCCATAATACCTTACCCATATATCCTTTTGGCATAATTTTTATACTCCATTTTTTTAATTTTTTTTAATATTTTGTAAACTAATTAATTGGTAATTATTACAACAATAAATTTAAAAATATTTATTATATGTTGAATTCCGTTGTTTTCAGATTTTTTAATTGATTGAAAATAGTCGTTATGTTCAAGAATTCATATCGGAAAGAAAAGCAACAATTAACTGAAACTTTTAATGTTTTAAGAGGAATTTTTAGTAATTCCTTTACAGATTTTTATAAAATAGTCATCTATTTTTAATTCCCCATTTTTATTATAAGGGAAACTCCTACATACATTTGGTTTCATTGGATGGATCGAACATAGATTTTCTTTTAAAAAGGGGCAATACCCACCTAACTCAAATTTTAAGCTGTAAATCAAACCCCATTTTAATCCGTTTAGAATAGTGAGAAAACTTTTAGGAATTAAGATTGGAGTTCTGCCTAAATCTGGCAGAAAGCTATAAATAGGCAAAGGAGGACCATTACCGAGGAAAGTATGGTTATTTAAAATAAAGTCTTTTAACTCATCTAGCTTTTCATTAACGTCATTATCTTTATATTTTTTTTCTATTTTTTTTAATGTGTTAACCTCTTCGATATGGTATCCTCCCAATCCCGTAGGGGAAATGCATTTTGGGTCAATTTGAATATACTGGAGAAATTCATTTTTCTTTGCTTTTATCCATCTTTCAATATCTTCTTTTTCAATAACAATTTCGAATCCAGCTCGGCAACAATTCCCGCATTGAACACATTCATAATTTATTTCTTTATAGTTTTGTTCTCTTTCATTCATATTTAAAATAAATTAAAGAAAGTTTTATCTAATAAGATTATCTGGTTATTCATTTAAATCTTTACGGAACTTGTTAATAGTTTTTTAATTTGAAAGGAAAAATAGAAAAAGGTGGGGTGAAAATAGAAATTTTTGGATATTGTAGCTATTAACTACATCACTGTTTAATGATTTACCATTGTTTTCCCGTAAATTTTTTGAGACTACTCTGATGGATAATTTATTATATTATCCTATGTAGTGTGCGAATTTTACGAGAGATTCTATGTTTCACCCCATTTTAGGGGTCAGATATTATTTTAATTCCTTAAAAAAATAAGACAAATATGTATATAAAATTTATCCTCAAAAGTTATAAAAATCAATACTCAAATAATTTATTGTTTTACGAGAAATAAGTAAATATTGAATAAATTTGAGCAAAGAAAATGAGTAATGGTATTTTAATTGAATATGGTAAAGTACTTAGGAAAAATGTGTAAATTTTTAAACATTCTAAATTTTAGTTTTAAAGATTAGATGTATTAGCGGTGCAAAGATACATCAATATGACATATTTGTCCTGTTTGGAGATTATTTTTAACTATTGTAGGTTCTATTCCTCGTGCATAGGAGAGTGCTCCTGTTATAAAACCTCCTACGGGACAAGCAGTATAGGGGCCAAGATCGTAACCACCGACTCGTTTGGGACAGATTAGACATTTTTGAACGACAATACTTATAGTGTCCTCTTTCACATTTACATCTAACTCTTCAGCTAAATTAACTAGATTTAAAAGACTATTAATTATTTTTTCATTATCATAAGTTATTTTTACGATCTTTTGATCTAGCATCTCTTTCATTAGTTCCCTGCCAATCCAAATGCTTAATGCATCCATTGCATCCTGCGGAGTTATTCCTAAATCTTTATTTAGAATTAATTCATTTGTTTTTACTAAGCCATATCCTAAGCCAATCATAGATTTACTAATGAAATTTTTTTCACTTATCTTCTTTCTTGAAAACCTCATTTAAAAATCCTCCCTAAATTCTAATATCCGCTTAGTTATTAAATTTTGATCTACATATTTTTTGAGAGCATTTTCTATAAGGCTATAATTTACTTTAATATTCAATGCTTTTTCTAAAATTAATGCTTCTTGTAATAAATCAAAAAGACTGAGCTCTTTTTGGTTATATAAAATATTTAATAATTGTTTTTCAAATATATCCGGTATTGCTTGTCGGTTGATGGCGTCTCGATGTGAATTAACTCGATATAATATTCGCTCTTCTATTGTTTTATTATGAATAAAATCTCTACTAATCACTTCTGTGAGAAGTGAACCGTCTATGCTATTTTCACTATAATTATTATCGCTATTTACCTTAAATGCTGAATCAATTCCCCTCACCTGTAATTGTGCATCAAGATATATGATTAAAATTCTATTACAATGCTCAAAGGTGACTGCAGCCGGAAGTTTATGCGTCTCTTTGATCAATTTTTCATCAATATAAAATTTTATATGTTCACCACATAATGGACAGACAGATCTAATCTCTTTAGTATATTCCATTTCCTTACCTCAAATTCCTAAAAAAAGTAGTTATTAGATTTGATTATTAAAGATAATTTAAATATAAAAGATTTGGTATTTAAATCTATTCTGGCTTATATCACCAATAAAATATGAATATTTATTCAGAAAATCTAATTTTATAAAATATCTTTTATTACTAATTAACGATTAATTAAATTACCACTATTGACTCTATGAATATTATTATGCATATTAGTATATGGCTAACCAACCCTGTAGTTAAAGCTTGGAACGCCTCTGAAAACCATAAAAAAAAGCTTGAAGAATCTCTTCCAGAATGTACAGTTTCATTACATAACAGTTCCCAATCTTTTAAAGATAATCTTATTAATACTGACATTGCTTTAGTCTGGGTATTTAATCAAAAATGGTTGGAGATGGCACCGAAATTGAAATGGATCGCTACACCATCTGCAGGAAAAGATTGGTTTAATATAGACGTGCCAGAAAGAATGATTGTTTCGTATGGAGCGTTTCACGGTAAAATTATAGCTGAAAACGTAATTGGCGCCATCCTTGGATTTATTAGAGGATTAAATTTCGCAGGTCAATTTCAAGATAAATATCTATGGCCTCGGGAAGAAATCGAGCCTTATTGTAATACTTTAAGGGGATCTCATCTTGTCATACTAGGTTTTGGCAAAATTGGGAATTGGATTGCTAAGTTAGCTAAACCATTTGGAGCAAAAATAACTGGAGTAAAAAGGGTTTTAATGAAACCGCCATATTTTTTTGATGAAAAAGACAAAATAATTACTATTGACGATCTTGATTCCATTCTCCCAAAAACAGATCACCTTGTCTTGGCATTACCTAGAGATAAATCTACAGATAACATAATAGATAAAAGAAAATTAGAATTGCTACCAAATCATTGCTATATTTATAATATTGGAAGGGGAAATGCTATTAATGAGGAAGATCTAGCATATGCACTTAAAAATAATGTTATAAAAGGCGCATATTTAGATGTATTTAAAGAAGAACCTTTAGATAAAAATTCTCCCTTACGCTATTGCCCTAATATATTAAGAACCCCACATTCCTCGGCAATGTCTCCAAACTTCTTAGACTTATTCATTGAGGAATTTATAGAGAGATATAAAAAATGGAAAGAGAATTTCTAATTTTTAACAAAAAGAAATTATTCCTTTAATAGGGTAATGTAAAGAAAAAAGTTGAACCTTTATTTTCGCCATCAGATACAACCCAAATTTTTCCGCCATGCAATTCTATAATTTTTTTAGAAATATATAGTCCAAGTCCAGAACCCTCAATTCCAACATCCCATCCTTTCCCATATCGCTCAATTTTGCCAAATCTTTTGAAGATTTGAGGTTTTTCTTCTTCTGTAAATCCAATACCACTATCCTTGACTGAAATTAAAAAATGTTCACTTAAAATCTCAGAAGATATCAATATTTTTCCTTTCGGGGGTGTATATTTAATGGCATTAATTATTAAATCATTCATTACACTGAAAATTCTTTGATAATCAAATTTAGCTATTAATTCATCGTGTATTTTAAACTCAATTTTATGTTCCCTCATTTCTGCTAAATTTTGCAGATTTTTGACAGATTCCCTGATTAAGGATGCCAGATTATTTCCGGATTTGTTAATTGCCAAAACTCCTACTTCAAGTCGAGATGCATCTAGAATATTATTAATTAAATTCTCAAGACGATTTGTATTACGATTAATAATTTCTATTAGTGAGATTACTTTTGGAGTTAATTCCTCATTATAAAAACTAGATATAATTTCAGTTGAACCCTTAATGGAAACAAGTGGAGTTTTTAATTCATGTGCGATTCTTTCAAGTAATTCTGATTTCATTCTATCTAATTTAGTACTATCTTCTCCTGCGCTTAAGGTGCCCACAATATTACCCTCATCGTCATATAATAATGTATTATGCCAAGCAATTAATTTTACTATATTGTCTTTAGTTAATACCGGATTTTCATAAAATTCCACTGGTTCAACTTCTCCCCTCATAAGACTTTTAAACACCCCAAAAATCTCGTCCCTTAAATGAGGAGGTACACACGTTTCAAACCAATTTTGTCCAATAAGTTCCCCCTTCTCATATTCTAAAATTTCATAACCTTTTTTATTCATCAATGTTATAATTCCTTTTTTGTTTAGAGCAACAATTATTACTCCTGCTAAATCTAAATATTGTTCTGCCCTCCCTTTAGGCGTATTTTTTTCTATGATTTCCATTTCTATCAACATAAAAAAAGATAAATTTACTTTAATAATTACTTTTTAGAATCTCTATATTATTTGGATTTCTTATTTAATTTTCATAAATTCATTCAATTTAATGCTTATTATTTAATAATTTAAGACCTATAGGCTCTTAACCTTCAAAAACGATATCTTTAAATAGGTAAACTTATTCTAGTAAATTAGATATCTGTAAAGAGTAAGTTGACGATCACAAATATAATTAAAATTACAAATTAAGAGGTGTATGATATGTCGGATGTAAAAGATGAGAAAAAAATTGAAGTTAAACAAGAACATGAAGAGGCTAAAGAAGAAATGAAAATTGAAGAAACTCCAAAAGAAGAAACCAGAGACACCGAATTAAGCGTTAGACAGAGATATCATCCATTATCGATGTTCAGAAATATGGACCGCTTTTTTGGCGATGTTACTAGATGGTTTGAAGATATGTTCTGGAGACCTTCTAGATTCTGGGATTTCGAGCCATTTAGCTTAAAAGTATTCGATGAAGATGACTTTTTCCGAACTCCATTGGCAAATGTTACCGAAGATGATAAAGGTTATCAAATGACTGCTGAATTACCTGGTTTAGAAAAGGGTGATTTAGAGATAACCATTCACGATGGTACATTAGAAATTAAAGGCGAAAGAAAAGAAGAACACGAAGAAAACAAAGAAGGCTATGTTAGAAAAGAATACAGTAGCTCAAGTTATTATAGAAGCTTTAAATTACCTGAAAACGTCAATGAAGAGAAAATCGATGCTACTTTAGATAAGGGAGTTTTAAAACTGGACTTGCCAAAAAAAGAAATCGAAGAGAAAGAGAGTAAAAAAATCGAAGTTAAATAATCTTTTTTTTTAGTTCTTTTTTGTTTTTTTAATCATTTTTTTTAAAATAAGATTTAAAAATGAGTTTTTTTATGTTATTTTTAGATTTGAATTATTATCTATAAAGATATTATATTCGTTTAATGCTGCAGTACATAACTGATTTTTGGATTCTTAAGGATTCTGGTATAGTCCTATATCACTACCAATCTTATGAAGAAGTTGATAAAAATTTATTCGGTGCCATCACAATAGCGTTAAATGCATATGCCGATATCTTATCTAAAGGTGGATTGAGTTCTTTTCAATTCATAACAAAAAAGTTCACCTTTATAAAGAAACAAGACATCATTTTTGTTGGTAAATCATCCGTAAATGCTAAAGAAAAAAATGTTAAACAAGAACTAAATGAGATATCAGAAAAATTTTTTGCATACTACTCCACAGATTTTCTAAATAAATGGAAAGGTAATATTTCAGCTTTTTCGGATTTTGAAAAGTTCTTAGCTATTTCTCATTAAAAAAGTTTATTAGCGTCAAATCGATTTTAAAAATCCTTTTAGACTGTCGGTAGGTTCAGCAATTATTTCATTGATTGCTTCTTCGAAGGATAACATAATTTTCTTTTTTACTTCCACACTTGACGCAAGATGTCCAGTAAATTTTTCAATAAAGATATTTTTGATTTGATTTAGAATTCCAAATATTTTTTTATTTTTTGATTTAATCTCAGATTTTATAATAAATGAATAATTAGTAATTTTATCTCTGGTTGATAAGATTTTAGAATCACTTAATTCTATAACTCTTGTCTCATCTTCCCCGAATTCTTGGGCAAGAGATTGTAAAGCACTAACAAAATCAGATAATAAAGCATGATTCGCATCTCCCGAACCCTGAACATAATTCTCACGAATAAAAATTGGAGTTCCCTTTTCATCAAGGATGTAAATGCAAAGAATATCTTTTATCATGAGAATCTTATCTCCTGATTTATTATTTGAGTTTGATTAAAATAGACTTTTTTCAAAAACCGTATAAATGGTTGTTTTAAAAATATCATAATTGAAATTATTTGGGATGATTTCTCTAATTTTATTAACCAATTCTGTATTGATTTTTTGATATAATTCTTTGAAATCGTCTCTTTTAATCAAATTTGGATCAAATTTATGTAAAAACAGAGAGATTTCTATAAAATTCTTAGAGTCTTTAAGGACATGAATTAGTTCCTCCAGATATTCCAATGCTATATTATATCTATTTGTATCCTGAATATCAATCACAAAAATAATTTTTTCAGTTTCCTTGGCATATCTACTAAAATCTTTCATATATTTATTTCGGTATTGGACTTGACCACCGAGATCCCAACAGACCATTCCTTGCGTATCACCATTAAATTCTTCTACAGATAGACCTTTAGTGGGTCTTAACGAAAAATAAGATAATAGATTAGTATTCTCCCTTAAACTCATTAAAATAGACGTTTTTCCGCTATTATCTAATCCCATTATCAAAATCTTAGTTGGTTTCTTAATTTCAGTTGGATCAGTCATTTTCTTTTCTAGTAAATGATTTTATTATGATCAATTAATATAATACTTAATTCAAACAAATTCTTCTATATAAATTTAATATTTTAGATAATAAAGCTTAAAAAGTCTTATTATATAGAAATAGCGTTCTATTAAAAATCTATAAGACAAAAGATTAAATTGATCAAATCAATATAATTTACGATTTTAAATATCTTTTTCCTACAAAGAATATGTCTAGTAAATCTAAAAAGAAACAAGAAAACATTGAGCTAATAATTTTTTCTTTAATCCTAGTTGGCACATATTTAACCAGTTTTTACAGCTTTCTTCTTTTTCATACGATAGCGGAATTATTTAGTATTATTGTCGCAGAGGGAATATTTGTAATTTGTTGGAACTCCCGAGAGAATATAGATAATTCCTTTTTTTTAGTGGTTGGAATTTCTCTATTATATGTGGGCTTTATTGATCTTATCCACACATTAGCTTATACAGGCATGAACATCTTTATTGGGTATGATTCCAATCTCCCTACTTCATTGTGGATTGCGGCACGATACCTCCAAGCAATTTCATTCCTATATGCTTCGTTAGTATTTAATAAAGAAGTTAAGATAAATTATTTACTTATTGGTTATACGCTTATTACATTTATACTAATTTACAGTATATTTGCAGGATTTTTCCCTGTTTGTTATATTGAAGGATCAGGTTTAACCCCATTTAAGATTATCAGTGAATACATCATTATTTTCATTCTTATAATTACAATCCTAGTAATGCGTAAATTTCGTAGTGAATTGAATAAAAAAATATATATATTTATAATAGGCTCACTTATAACTACAATTATTGGCGAATTTGTGTTTACCTTATATGTTAGCGTCTATGGATTCTCGAACTTATTAGGGCATATTTTTAAAATCATAGCATTTTTTTTCTTATATAAAGCCATTATCGTAATCGGTCTTGAAAATCCTTATAATTTACTTTTTAGGAAATTGAAAAAATCTGAGGAAAAATATTTTAATCTTTTTGAAGCATCACCAGTAGGAATAGGCATCGCAGATATGCAAGGTAATATGATATCAATTAATAAAAAATTTCAAGAAATAATTGGTTATTCTCTTGAAGAATTAAAAAACATAAACCGGAGTATGATTTATGATGATCCAAAAGAACGTAAAAGATTATTAGAAAATTTATTTAAAACTAGCAAAGTGAATAATTTCGAAGTTATACTTAAAAGGAAAAATAGTGAATCTTTTTTTGCCTTAATGAACGCAGAATTAATAGATATCGGGGGTCAAAAAGTAATTATTAAAAACATTCAAGATATTTCGGATAAAAAAGAATTTGAACTCGCTTTAGCAGAAAGCGAAGAAAAATTTCGAACGATCGCAGAACAATCTTCTCTGGGAATAGTAATTTTGCAAGATGGATTGGTTAAATATTCAAATAAGGCCCTGTCTGAAATAACGGGTTATTCTAAGGAGGAGATTAGCGAGTGGTCTCAAATGGAATTTTCGAAGAAAATTCATCCAGATGATTTACCGGTTGTTATTGAAGAATATAAAAAAAAAATGGAAGGTTATAAGGATTTATTATCTAATTATACATGTAGAATTATAACAAAATCAGATGACATTAAATGGATTGAAATCAGATCAAAAGCTATTCAATATCTTGGAAGAATTGCCGATTTTGCAACATTTATCGACATCACCGAACAGAGAGAAGCTGAAAGGAGGATCAGGGAAGCCGAATTGCGTTATCGAACAACATTTGAACAATCCCCTGATGGGATTATGATATTGGATCCCCTATCAAGAAGAGCGGTTGAATTCAACGATCCAATGTGTAAATTATTAGGATACACCCACGAAGAGTTTGCGAGACTTCAAATCAATGAATATGATGCTCAAGAGGCTCCTGAAGAGACTAAAAAGCATATAGAAACAATTCTAAAAGAGGGAAGAGATGACTTTGAGACGAAATTTCGAACTAAGAGTGGAGAGATTAAGGACGTTTATGTATCGGCTAAAGTAATTGAATTATCAGGAAATATTTATTTTCAATCAATCTGCCGTGATATTACTGAGCGAAAGAAGATTGAGGAGAAAATTGCAGATTTAGCTAAATTTCCTTCTGAAAATCCCATGCCTGTATTAAGGGTAAATAATGAGACTATAATTTATTGTAACAAAATCGGAGAAGATCTCTTTAATATCAGTAAAGGGAGCCCACTTCCAATCTTATTAAAAGATGACATTATGGAAGTACTATCAAATAAAAAATTAAAAACTATAGAGAAGGAAATTAAGAATAAATTTTATTCCTTTGTTATTACACCAGTTGAGGGCGTTAATTATATTAATATTTATGGGATGGACATTACAGAACGCATTCTAGCAGAGAAGAGATTAGAACATTTAATTTCTACTGTATCACATGAATTAAGAACACCCATTACTGTTATATTAATGTCATTAGATTATTTAAAAAACCATAAGGAAAATATCACTCCAGAATTGGAGCAACGTTTAATGGATGGTATTAGTAGAAATACCTTTTTACTTCATAAATTAGCCGAAGATATTCTTATGGTTTCAAGAATTGATGAACACCGATTAGATATTGACATGGTGGAATATTCACCTTTAGAGATTGTAAATGAGATTTTAACTCTAATGGAGCAAAAGGGTAAAGAAAAAGGGATCATCTTTGAAATACTAATAAATGAAAACATTCAGTTGTTTGGTGATCCAAAACGGATTGACCAAATTTTTCGGATACTCATTGATAATGCGATTAAATATTCTGAAGTAGATTCTAAGATTGAGATTAGTGCTATTAATAATTATAAAGGGAAATATAATCCTAATGGAATAAGGGGAGTTCTTTTTCAATTTAAGGATTATGGAATAGGAATTAGCGAAAAAGATATTCCTCATTTATTTGAACGATTTTTTAGATCTGAGCAAGTAAAAGAGATCTCTGGAACTGGTTTAGGATTATCTATTGCGAGAGAATTAACGCAACTTCATAATGGAGAAATATTTGTAGAGAGCGAGTTTAGAAAGGGATCAAATTTTTATGTATTTCTCCCTAGAATTGAAGGATAATTTTAAATAAAATTATTAAAATCTTTAGAACAATTATTTATTATAATAAAGAGAAATGCCATAAATTTAGCTTGAAGCCTCTAATTCTTGTTGTTGAAGATAATGCCGACATTTTGTTTAGTATTAAATTAATTTTAGAAGCTAATGGATTTGAGGCAATTACTGCTGAAAATGGAGAAAAAGCAATCAATATCCTTAATGAACTTAGAAAACCTCCAGAAGTAATAATTAGTGATATTATGATGCCAAAAATGAACGGTTATGATTTTTTCAAGACAATTTTTGAAGATTTGCGATGGAATAGAATACCATTTATATTTCTTTCAGCACGATCATCACCCGAAGATATTCGGTTTGGAAAAATGTTGGGTGTAGACGATTATATTACTAAACCCTTTAATGAAGAAGATTTAATTGCTATTGTATCTGGTAAAATTGCTCGAAATAAAAAAAACAAATCTGTTAATCAAAAAGTTGAAGAATTGCTCTTATCATTAAATGTAGAAAGCAAGGCATCTATTTCCGAGGAAGAAAAGAACCTCGTACATTTATTGATTGTAATATGGGATGATCGAATAGGCCCCGAACTAAAGGATTATTATCCAAAAGAAGAATATTTACCAATCCCGATTAGAGATATAGGAACTCAATTATTTCAAGCTACCGTTTCAATTTATGGAAATGAAGATATAACTGAAGCAGAGGGACTCTTGTTAAATATCGAAAACATAAAAAAATATGGGTATATTCTCTTTGATTCATATCGAGATAAAACCTCAAGAGGGGGAGAAAGACAATTCATGATTGCAGTAATTGCTCCCAAAATTAACTATTTTGAATCATTCGAAATTAAAGAAATCTTTAAAAATTTTTCTCTAAAATTAAAGAAAAATGAAAAGTGGGATATAAAAATCTATTGGGAAGAGATTTCAAATGTGTTATCAACGCCCATTATTTAATTTTTAGAATTATAATCTTCCTAATTTTTCGATTACTTATATATAAATTAATTAATAATAGTTTCAACATTATAGGAAAAAATAAAAATATTGTTTTGGAAAAATGAAAGCGAATAAGATAATTATAGTTCCAACAACTCACTGGGATCGCGAATGGTACATGACATTCAACGAGTTTAGAGCTTATCTTGTAATTATGATGGATAAGTTATTAGATATCCTTAAGAACGATCTCAATTTCAAAAATTTCACAATAGACGGTCAAGTTATACCATTAGAAGATTATCTGGAAGTAAGACCAGAAAAAAAAGAAATGATTGAAAAATTCGTAAAAGAAGATCGACTTTCTATTGGTCCTATGTATGTATTACCCGATGAATTTTTAGTAAGTGGAGAATCTATTATTCGAAATTTAATGTTAGGGCATATAATCGGGAGGAAATTTGGCAAAGTTATGAAAGCGGGATATATCCCGGATCCTTTTGGACATATCGCACAGCTACCCCAAATATTGCAAGGATGTGAGATTCCCTCTATGTTATTTATGAGAGGGTTTGGCAATGAATTTGAGGAAAACAACTTAAATATGGAGTTTATATGGAACGCACCTAGAAACAGCGCATCAATTTTAACAATCCATTTAATTTACGGATATTCCTCAGCGGCAAACCTTAATATCACTATTACCAATGGGAAATATCTTGCTGCACTCAAAAAAATTAAAAAAGCAGTGGGAAGATTAGAAAAGTATACTGCAACGGATATTGTCTTGCTAAATAACGGTTCGGATCATTTATTTGCACAACCCGAAGTTCCGATAATAATTAAACAATGGAATGAAGCAAATCCCGATAGTTTCATGGAGATAAATGACTTTGAAAATTATGTCAATCTGATTTCATCAGCAAATCCTACATTAAAAAGTTATGAGGGAGAACTCAGAGGAGGAAAATATCATCCTCTCCTTTCGGGTGTATTTTCTGCGAGAATATGGATAAAACAAGAAAATACAAAAATCGAATATTTATATGAAAAGTATGCAGAACCCCTCTCTACTATTACTTGGGTACTTGATAAGTATAATAAGTTCAGTTATCCGAAGGCTTATCTATGGACCGGGCTCAAATGGCTACTAAAAAATCATCCTCATGACTCGATATGCGGATGTAGCATCGATGAGGTCCATGAAGAAATGAAAACACGATTTCAGTGGTCCGAACAAATTGCAAACGAAATTACAAAAAATTCCTCCATTTATCTCTCTGATTTAATTAAGTTTCAAACAGATGATGAAAAAATCCCGATAATAATTTACAATCCATTACCATGGGAGAGGAAAGATATTTCATATTTTGAAATAAGTGTCCTTGCGAATAAAGATCCTAATGAAATTCAAAGCGAACTAACAATTATCGATTATGAGGGTAACAATATTAACTATCAAATTTTTAAAATAAAAGAGAAACCAAGGTTTTGGATTGAACCAAATGCTTCATATAGAATTACTTTTATAGCCAAAGTTCCGGCATGTGGATATAAAGTATATTATGTATTGTATACGAATCCTGATGAAAGTCCTAAACCTAAAAATGACCTTAATCTAAACAAAAAGAGTATCGAGAACAAATATTTTAAAGTTTCCATTAATAATGATGGTCAACTTGATTTATTAGATAAGAAAAGTGAAATTTTATATGAAAATATATTAGAATTCGAAGATGTAGGAGACTGGGGTGATGAATACGACTTTTCAGGTCCTAAAAAGGGTGCAATGGACAAAAAATATATTTTAAAAGATGCAACCCAACTAAAAACGAGTTTGAAAATAGCGGGTCCCTCTCAAAAAACATTGAAGCTTAGTATGATATTAAACTTACCAATCTCGTTAGCGAAAGACAGAACAAAACGAGAAGAAATTTTGATCCCAAACAAAATTAGCGTTTATACTACCCTATATAAAGAAATTAATCATATACATTTTAAAATAAAGATTGATAACCAAAGCCAAGATCATAGAATCAGGGCTATCTTTTCATCTAAAGTAAAAAGTGAAAAAGTATTTGCGGATGGTCATTTTTATGTTATTCCAAGAAATATAGAATTACCTAATAGTAGGGGATGGGCTCAAAAGGCACTCCCTACAAATCATCAGAAGGATTTTGTGTGTGCTCAGGATAATAAAACTTGTTTTGCTATATTTAATAAAGGATTGCCAGAGTATGAGGCTATTAAAGATGAAAATGGAGCAATTAAGCTTGCCATTACTTTATTAAGATGTGTTGGATGGCTTTCACGTGGAGATCTTTCGACAAGGACGGGTATGAGAAGCGCAATAGCTGGCCCTCCACTATATACCCCTAAAGCTCAATGTCTTGGAAAATATGAATTTGATTTATCACTTTGTATACAGAATCATAAAAAAGATTTCTTAGTTGCTGAATTTCCTAAAATAGGCAAAGAATTTAATAATCCTCTTATGACAATCATACCAGATAGTCTTAAAATTGTCATTAGACAAAATAATAAACTTCTTTTATCGCCTTCTTCTATTTTTCAGATATTTAAGAATGTACCTCCTAAAGAATTTGAGCCTTATTTACCTGAAAGCATGAGCTTTTTAGAGGTTGACAATAAAAACGTTTTATTAAGCGCTTTAAAGAAATCCGAAGAAGATAACTCTATCATTGTAAGGTTGTATAACTTAGCATCGAATTCTCAAAAAGCAAATTTGATATTCTATAAAGGAATTGCGATAAAAAATGGTGAATTAGTAAACTTACTGGAAGAACCACCTAAAAATGAAATTAACGCTGAAATTCACGATATTAATGAAAACGTCGTCAAAATTGAAATTGGAGCTAATGTAATAGCTACTTTTAAACTCAATACCGAGTTAAAATAGTTTATTAAAAGCGTGTTTAAATGACTAGAAATAATTGAAATTTAATTCCAAACTTTAATTTAAAGTAAAAAAAATAAATTATAGTTTGGAATTATATAATTTAAGATATTTAGGAGCATTTGTTTATAAGAGATATATGAAAAAAGACGTCGAATTATGGCTTGATGAGGCAAATTGGGATCTTGAGAATGCGAAAATTCTTCTTATAAATGAAAGATACAATACCGCTGTGTTTCATTCACAACAAGCGTTATAAAAGGCAGTAAAATCGTTGGTAATACACTGCAATTTGAAGGAAAATTTATTGATAGGGGCAAATATTTTTATGAGAATCATAATTATAAAGTTGGATTAGATGCGTTTTGCTATAATCACCAAGAATTTAATGAAATGTTTAATAAGGGAACGATTTCTATATTAGATGCTATTGATGAGGGGGTTTGTCTATTAGGTCCAAGTTTCTTTGACAAATATAAAGATAAATTAATAAAATTGAAAAAAATAGGTCTTAAAAAGGATCCTCCGGTATGGGTTTTGCCAAATACAATGTTTATAGAATAATCTCTATGTTTACTCGAATATTATAAATTACTCATCTTAAAGTAGAGTTCTAATTTTTCTTTGAATTCATCAAAATAAGAGAGAGTTCCGTCCCATTTTTTAACATCCTCGGGCTTATATAATTCTTCAAAAATTCGGGCAATTACGTTGCATTGTTTATCAATCTTTTTCTCTTTAATTTTTGCATCGGTTCTAATTACTAGGATTGCAGTTCCCTCAAGGAGTGATTTAAGAACAAATTTGTGGTTTTCTAATATAAAACTGTTTAAACCTTTTTCGCTGAGATGTTGGCTATACAACTTAATTGCCGATACAAAACTTCCCATTAAAAATTTATCTAAGCCCGTTTCTTTGGAAAATTCTACAATAGGGATTCCGGCTTGTGAAAAGACCCAGAGTTCTTTAAGAATCGAAGACAGTTTTGAGGATTTTGGCATTAAGACCTTCCCTTTATTTATTAAATGAGGATTCTAAAAGAATTGTTTTATAAGTTTTAAAAACTAAACGAATAACGAGTGCTACAAATAAACCTCCAAAGATATAAACGATGGCAACCATAAAAATGATAAGTTCTGTTTTTTCGAGCAATAATAACATTATATTAAATATATAACCTAATAGAAATAAGACGATTGGCGTTTGGATTATAAACCATTTCTTAATAATAATCGTGCTAGGGAATAACTCCTTAACATTTTTAACCAAGATTAAACTATAAACGAAGAAAATGATACTTATAATTGAACAAATCAAGCTCAAATAAGAAATCCAATCTAAACTCATATTTATGATCCGCTTGATTATATATATCTTAATAAATATATTTAATTTTTTTATTTTAAAAATGTATAATTTATGAAACTATAACTATAAACCATTTACATGTTTTAATTAACTATAAACGGATTAAATTAAGGCTAATTTAGAAAATAACCTTTATTGAAAATTAAAAAAAAGGACTAATTAAGAATTAAGGATGATTAAAATTGAAACACGAGATTGAGCGTATTGAACTTACCCCATTGCACGTACCTTTTAAAGAAATTGTGAGAAAAGCTATGGGGGAGGGAGAAGGGACATTGGGGATGGCCATTCCTGCTGAAGAAGCATGGTTTGGAGGAGATTTTGTAATTGCAAAACTAATTTGTAATGATGGAACTGAAGGTTATGCCGAATCATTTGTTTGGTTGCCAGAATCCGGAGTTTCTCCATTACAAATTATAGATGCAATAAAAGGGGGTTTGGCTAATTATGTATTAGGGGAGAATCCATTTAATATCGAAAAAATTAATTGGAGAATGGATAATAATATAGCCCGCAGTGAAAATGCTAAAGGACTGTTAGATATGGCATGTTATGATTTAATGGGAAAGCTAACAGGACTCCCTGCTTGTTGTTTTATGGGAGGGAGAAACGTAGAGGAAATACCTCTAGCAGCTCTCATTCCACT
>JBHLNT010000144.1:0-10819 GCA_048941265.1 Promethearchaeota archaeon | reverse complement strand
GATTATTTATGAAATTCATAGAGGTCAGAAACTATGAGAGGAAGAGTAATAAAATACAATAAAAAAAATTTAGATACTGATTTAATAATTCCCGCAAGATACTTAGTTAGCTCTGATCCAGAATATCTTGCGGAACATTGTTTTGAAGATTTAGATCCCGACTTTAATCAAAAAAAAAAGGAATTTGACCTATCAATAGTAATTGCAAATAAAAATTTCGGGAGTGGTTCCAGTAGAGAACAAGCTCCATTAGCAATAAAAGCTGCTGGAATTAAGTGTGTAATAGCACCTTCCTTCGCTAGAATTTTTTTTAGGAATGCTATTAATATAGGATTGCCGATAGTTCAATTAGAAGAAATAGATGATATTAACACTCGGGATGAATTAGAAATTGATTTTGAAAAAGGAATCATAGCAAATATAACGACAAATAAACAATATAAAATTAATAAAATGCCAGATTTTTTACAAGAAATTATCTCTGCGGAAGGATTAGTTAATTATGCAAGAAACAAAATTTTAAAAAATTAATAAAAGTTAAAGATTTAATAATTAATATCAAATTTAAAAAAAACTTTAGTTAAAATATAATGAATTATAGCAAGGTTTTTTTAGCTTTTGTTGTATTCTTGTTACTCTTTCCAGTTTCATATTCACTTGCTAAGACCAAATTCGTGTTTGAAGATCAAATGAACGATGGGAACTCTCTTTTCTTTTTAGTAGAACTAGAGGAAGATGATGAATTAAAAGTAGATTTAAAAGCTCGAGAAAACGGTTATTTCCATCTTTATCTTTTTGATAAGCGTCCCACTGAAACACATGTAAACATTGATAATTCTATAGACAGTGGTATAAACAAGGATAAAGTTGCTCACGATGCGGGAACGAAACCCCACATTAATTATACCGCCGAAGATGATCAAATCTATTACCTCCAGATTATCCTCCAAAAAAATGGCCCAGATTTCTTCAAATTAGAATCAAATAAAAAACTTTCTCGTTACTATTTACCGCAAATACCTGGATATCCTATAGAAGTTCTAATGGTCTCACTAGTATTATCTATAGGAATAATAATATATTTAGTAAAAAAGAAAAAGTTTATTTCTTTTGCTTAGTAATAGACTCCCTAAAGATTTTGGTCTAAATTTTAAAATTCTTTTATTTCTTTTATTTCCTCTTAATAAATTGAAACTTCCTAAAAAATATATTCAACTTTAGTTGTAAATTTTGAAAAAATTAATCTGATAAAAATTCGATTTTGCACGACGGATTTCGTCACTCCTTATATATACCCAATGTTCCAATTCATCATTTTTGTCCAAAATCAAATACCCATGATCATTTTCCTCCAAATAATTTTAAATTCTATTCAACAATTTCCTACCTATCATTAAAACTTAATAATTATAAAAAAAGTGATATGAAATTTCTTTCGAAGAATTAAGTAAAAAATTAGCAGAGTTAATGAAAGACACGAAAGAACTTGAATTGGTTGATGTAGATCTATTCGCAGAGTACTTAGAATTTCAAGCTTTACCGGGGATGATTGCTTCGGCAGCTCAAGCGGCGGGAATACCCGCTCTCGGGAAAGCAGAATGGACACCCGCTCAATTTCAGCTTGATGTTGACTTTCCGGGAAAAATTCAAACCATTGAATTTGTACGGTCAAACGGAAAAAGAGCAGTAATTGGTGGTGAAGTTGTTCCTCCATTCTACAACTTCTTAGGACTTGAAAAAAGAAATCCTAATCCGCCGTTAGTGACCTACGATGTTTTCGATATGGGCTCAAAAATGATGCTCCCTAAACCAATCAAACAAGAGTATGGAGAGGTTCTGGGACACCCCGCAGAATGGGCTAAATTCGCTGTAGATAAATTTGGTGCTGACTGCATTACATTTCATAGTCTTGAAATTGATCCTGCGATGGGCGACGCACCAGTCTCTCAATCTGTCAAATATTTAGAGGATATTCTACAAGCAGTTGACGTGCCCGTTATAATCGGCTGTTCTGGAAATAAAAAGAAGGATATGGAATTATTCGAAGCTACCGCACCTATCGCTGAAAGTGACGTATTAATGTTATCTGCGGCAGATAAAGCTACTTGGGAAGAGGTTATCCCACTTGCAGTGAAATATGACCACAATTGCCTACTCTGGACTTCACTAGATTTGAATAATCAAATCAAAATGAATAAAGATGCTCTAGAATTAGGATTACCGCGTAATAGAATTGTGATGGACCCCACATGCGCTACACTCGGTTATGGGATGGAATACAGCTTTAGTATCTATCAAAGAATGAGAATTGCGGGTTTATTAGGTGAAGAAGATTTAGCTTATCCTATTAGTGGTGGTACTACGAATGCCTGGGGTGCCCGTGAGGCCTGGATGAGCGAAAAGCAAGTTCCTGAATGGGGTTTAAGGCAATATAGAGGACCAATCTGGGAAGTATTAAATGCGCTCTCTTTAACATTAGTCGGTTTAGATTTAGCCATGATGTTCCATCCAGTTGCAGCAAAACACGTCAAAGATATAACATCTCAATTCTTTGCTGAGATTCCAAAAGTAATGGAAGAGAAGGGCTATTATGACTGGGCCTCAGCGAATTTAAAGCGTTAAATAGATGATTTACTTTTATTTTTTTTAATTTTACACTTTTTATAAAAGAAATACACTAAAGCTGCTTAATCGTAATTGAATATAACAATTTTAGTTATTCAATCTTCTTTCATATCTTTGGTTAGAGCCAGATATTTTTCCAGACTCTATTTATTAAGTTAAAAAATAAAAAAAAAATTGATTAACCCGATTTTAATTTTTTCAAAAGCACATCTAAACGCTCATACATTTCATTCATATCTTCCTGGCCCATAGATTGGACCATTCCATCACGGTCTGCTACTGACAAAAATACAGAATGCATGGTAAGTTTAGTTCTATTTCCGGGGAGTTCTTCAAAAAGTGCCGTTTCAAGAGAAACATGACCAGATTCAGGAAGTCCATCATATTCAAAAGTTCTAATAATTCTTTCTGGGGGAAGGACTTCATGATTTACACCATGAAATTTATATTCATTACCTTCCTTGTCTTTATTAATAAAGCGCCACTTTCCTCCGCTTATAGATTCAAAAGTCTCAATGATTAAAGAATAATCTTTTGGACCAAGCCACTGTACAAGTAAATCGGGTTCAATGTAAGCTTTAAAGACGAGTTCCCGTGGAGCGTCTAACTCCCATATGACAAAGAATTCTTGCTTATCGGGTTCTGCTATAATGTTAGAGATATTTTTATTTTTACTCTTTAATAGTTTACCTTTAGTTTCAGTCATAATCTTCACCTTTATCATTTCTTAATTGATGAACTTGAGAAAGCTCAATTTCTTAAAGTTACTGATAATAAAAAATCAATGTTACTCATTTTAGCTTAATATAATGAGGTTCTTGATCTAAAATATCATTAAATTATAAATAACTTCAAAATTTGGCTTAAATAAATCTCTCTCATCATATACTTAATTAAGATGGATTAGTTATGATAGGGACCGATTTAATGGTAAGTAACATCTATTGACAATTTGAAGAGGGATATCGGAATAAAGAAATGGATGTGTGTCTAAGCCAAAGATTCTATTATTATTAGCACTTCTCTTTTATAATTTATAATGCATTTACTTAAATTCTCATTAACCATTTAGTTTTCATCGAGGGAAATTGATAAAATGTAATTTAATATTAAAGAGATTAATTCACGAGCAAAATAGTGGTAAACAAGAGGTATTATAAGCGTGTCAAAACAACAAAAACGTGCAAAATCAGCGGGAATTGTTTTATGGCATACAACAATGTCCTTGGATGGCTTCATCGCAGGATCGGGTGATGCAATGGATTGGATTTTCAAATATTCTTATCCCAAGGATGAAATTGATGAGGTTATTCGAACAACAGGTGCATTATTAGTGGGCAGACGAAGTTATGAAGTGGGAAGGAAAGAAAATGCACCTCCCGAAACCCAAAAACCATACGAAGGTCTCTGGACAGGACCGCAAATTGTGCTCACGCATCATCCTCCAGACGCTTCAGAAGATCCAACGATCACCTTCCTGAAAGGAGACATCTCTGAAGCTATCAATCGTGCCCTAAAAGCAGCAGCCGGCAAAAATGTTGTCATTATAGGAGCCTCTGTTGCCCGGCAATGTATTGATGCCGGACTTATCGACGAAATTTTTATCCATATTGTACCAGTCCTACTTGGTGATGGAGTTCCGTTTTTCAGACGCCAAGGCTTTACAAGGACTGAACTAGAAATGATTAGCTTAACACAGTCGGATCAGATTACAAATATTCATTATCGCGTCGTTAAATAATTTTTATTTATTTTATTTGATATTTTTGGAGTAATATGATATATTCATAAGATTTTTGATATTCTACTTCTGAATTTTTTATTCTTTTATCAATTTAAACAGTATATTTCTAATTTAAGAGGTATTTTTTTGTAAAGAGAAATCTTGTAATTTTTTATATCTAAAAATATTAATTATTTAAAATTAGTTCTATTATGAGGAAAATAAATATGAATTTCAATAACAAATGCAATTTGAAGTATTATATTAACCACTTGAAATCCCAAAAAGGATTTAAAACATTATTAATGATAGTTTTTCTGATTTTAGGTATGTTAATTTTGCCTTTATTATTAATTTTAGATAAATAGCATCTGTGAATCGTTTTATCTAAAATAAATTAATTTTTGATCATTGTTAACATATCTATATTTTTACTTTTTAATGATTTTTTTTTGTTTCAATCATTGCGTTCATCTTAAAATCAAGTATTTATGAATTATTGTGGGCAAGTTTAAAAATAGAAGTATGAATCTAGATTATAAAAATAACTTATTATATTGTATGAATAAAATTAAAAAGTGAAAATTATGGCGGTTAAACCAACTTCGGAATATTTTGATTTATTAAATCAGGCTGTAGCTAGAGAACTGCAGGTTTCTATTCAATATAGCATTCAACATTCGAAAATGGAAAAAATACTTCAAAAAGTTATCCGGGAAAATATCTTAGTGGAAGACTCAACTTATGATGTAATTGGTAATACATTAAAGCAAATATCAATTCAAGAAATGAAACATTTAGGAGCGATTATGGAGCGTATTTATTATTTAGGAGGAGAAGCAACCACTAAAGGTTCTAAACCTATTATTGGTGAAACTTTAAAAGATTTTGCAAGAGAAGGAGTTAAAGCAGAGGAAGAAGCTTTAATAATGTATCGAAAGATAATAGATATGGCAGAAAATCTTGGAGACTGGGAGACTAAACAATTATTCGAAAAAATTTATAGTGAGGAAGAAGTACATTTGTTTAAATTCCAAGAATGGGCTGAAATTGAAAGTGATTTAAAAGAGCCAAAAGCACCTGATGTAGATTGGATGAAAGCTATAACACCTGATTATCTTACATTGTTAAATAAAGCAATTGCTGCAGAGATATCTGCAATAATACAATATACGACCCAACATGAAAAAGCAAGTAAATTGACC
This sequence comes from Promethearchaeota archaeon, assembly GCA_048941265.1. GTDB lineage: Archaea > Asgardarchaeota > Lokiarchaeia > Sigyniarchaeales > SOKP01 > LW40-45. The sequence continues at coordinate 5,266 of JBHLNT010000144.1, read as the reverse complement.
TATCGAAAGCGTAGTAACCCTCTAGAGGTGGTAACGGAAAAGAATAAAGCATCTGTTCTTAGTGATATGTTAAAAAAAATATTTTTACAAGAAATGGAGCATTTTGAGAAAATTACTGAGCGATTATATCGACTCGATGGAGAATCTGTCGTAGAACCTGACCCCTTACCGATTGTGGGAGAAACTCCTCAAGATTGGTTAATAGAAGATCGTAAAGCAGAAGATTATGCTATTGTATTATACAGAAAAATTATCGCTGAAGCAACAAAAATAGGAGATTATCCAACTCGCGTTTTATTTGAACAAATTATTTCTCAAGAAGATGAACATTTCTTTATGTTTGATGATTACTTTGCAAAATAACAACTCTGATTATTCGAGAAGAAATCTTGGAGAATTTTCGAGAATAAATAACCTTTCAAGTTTTTTTATCATAAATCAACCATTTTTATACTTTCTTAGGAAAAAAAAAGGTCCAATAATATTCAATTGCATTAATTAGTAATATGAATCTAGCAATTGTTAAATGATCTAATTTTTTACTATGAGTTAATGGACTATACGCCTTTACTATTATTTTATTTGGTTCATAAAAAGTTACCTATTCATTTCTCTATAATAACGGAGATATCTCAAATTGATTATGCGCTGGTATAATTTTATAAGAATCTAAAATAAGCGTTAACCTTCATTATAGCAAGTGTTTTTGATTACTAATTTTAGTAAAAAGAGAGTGGCATATAAAGCTGGAAATGATATAGAAAATTAAGTAAAAAAAGAATACTATAACTAAACTGATGTATTTATTGAAGAATGTTTATAAAAATCAAAATTTTTATTAACCAGTTCGAATTTTCTTTCATAATATTTCGACTCATTAGGATATTAGGAATAATTAAATCAATATATATTTGTTATACCAAAATAATTAATATGTGATATTCTTGCCTCAGGACTTTAATTTAAATGCAATTGGAAATCATTTTGTTATTTTATATTGGATCTTATTCAATTTGACGATTGCTCTATCAATCTTCGGCTTTATTTATATTATCTGGATTATAAGAAAGTTAAGCAAATTAGATAATGGAACCGAGGAGATGTATAAGATTCATAATATAATTAAATTAGGTTCAAAAGCGTTTTTAAAAAGACAGTATAAAACTGTATCTATTGTTTTAGTGATTATTACAGCAATACTTTTTTTTATCAGTATTCCAATGTCAGTTTCATTTATTATTGGGGCAATTAGCTCTATCCTTGCCAGTTATATTAGTATGATTTCCTCAACGATGGCAAATGTTAAGGTAACTCAAGCATGTAAAAAAGATATTAAAAGAGCATTAAAAATTGAGTTCGATTCAGGCATGGTTACGGGAATTTCAGTAATATCTGCATCCTTATTGGGAATTTGCATATTATACATATTGTTTGATTTTACCATACTCAATATCGTAGGGTTTGGCTTTGGAGCATCCTTTGCAGCATTATTTGCACAATTGGGAGGTGGAATTTTTACAAAAGGAGCAGATATTGGAGCAGATATCGTAGGAAAATTGGAAGAAAGGCTACCTGAAGATGATTACAGAAATCCTGCTGTAATAGCGGATAATGTTGGAGATAACGTTGGAGATTGCGCCGGAAGAGGAGCAGATCTTTTTGAATCTTCATCTGCTAACAATATCGGAGCTATGATAATAGGAGTTACTTTAAGTATTCTATTGAATAATCCCTTATTTATTATATTTTCATTAGTATCAAGAGCACTCGGAAATTTTGCTGCAATTATTGGAAGTTATTTTGTGAAAATGAAAAATGAAAATTCTGACCCAATAAATGCTTTTGGTCGTGGTTTGATTATAACTTCATTTATATGTACATTCTTCTTTTTCTTTTTAACGTGGATTTCTTTTGGCAATTATTGGTGGATTTTATTTATTTGCTCAGGTCTAGGAATTTTATTAGGAATATCAACTTATTTTATAGTAAATTATTTTACATCCTCTAAATATCGACCTGTTAAAGAGATTATAAGAAGTTCTGAAACTGGGCCTGCAACAAATGTCATCAGTGGTTTTGCTGTTGGTTTAGAATCCACTACACTTCCAGTAATAACTTACGTATGCGGTATTCTTTTTTGCTTTGCTTTAGGATATAATTATGGGGCATTAAATGGAATAGATCCATTTATTGGGGGGGTATTTGGAGTAACAGTAGCTACCATGGGGTTGTTAGCTATGACAACAATTATTTTAGGTTTTGATGGTTTTGGTCCTGTTTCCGATAATGCAGCAGGAATTGCTGAAATGACTCATCTTGGAGCAGAGGTAAGAAAAAATTTAGATCGATTGGATTCTTTAGGTAATACTACAAAAGCTTTAGCAAAAGGATTCGGAATGACCTGCGCGGCATTATCTGCTATAATTTTATACGAAGCATATTTAGAAGAAACCCATTTAAGTGATATTAATATATATCATCCTATTATCATGGTTTCTTTATTAATAGGTGCTGCAACTCCGTTTTACTTCTCATCTTTAGCGATTAGAGCAACCGGTAAATCAGCTTATGCTATGATTAAAGAGATAAAAAGACAATTTGTTGAAAATCCCGGTATTCTGAAAGGAACTTCAACACCTGATTATGAAAATTGTATTGACGTCGCAACAAAAGTAGCATTAAAACAAATGATTTTTCCAGCGTTAATTTCAGTAATTACACCTTTATTGTTAGGTTTTCTGTTCGGAACGGCAGCTATTGCAGCATTTTTAATATCAGGAACAATTTCAGGGATATTATTGGGATTTTTAATGAATACCGGAGGTGGAGCCTTAGATAATGCTAAAAAAGCTATTGAAGATGGGCAAATGGGAGGAAAGGGAACAACCGCACATTCAGCAGCCATAGTTGGAGATACATTTGGTGATCCTTTAAAAGATACGGCAGGCCCTTCCCTTCATGTTTTTATTAAGGTAATTAACACGATTTCAATTACTTTTGCTCCTATTTTTCTATTATATGGAGCTTTAATTGTTTTTTAAGATTTTATAGAGGTGATAAAATTTTCAATTTTTAAAAAAATTTTAGCGGGAGTGGATGGCTCTAATGATAGCTATGAAGCTGTAGAATTTGCTATTAAAATCGCAGAATCCATGAAATCGCAATTAATCTTTTTATATGTAATCACAGATGATTATATTAAAGAAGTTTATAGAGGAGAAGCAGAAATAAAGAAATCCTTAAGCCAAGTGGATGATATTATGCTTCTTCAAGCTAGAACGGAGGAAATCGGAAAGGCTGTTTTTAAAAAAATTGAAGATTATATAAAAGAAAGCAATCCTGAACTAAAATATGAATTTAAAATGAGAAATGGAAATCCTGGAAAAGAAATTGTCGATGAAATTAATAAAAACGGCTATGATTTATGTGTTTTAGGTGCAAAATCTGCCAGTAGAAGCTTTACCACAGTATTTGGCCAAATTTCGGATTATATTATAAAAAATACAAAAATTCCGATTTTAATGGTTCGAGCATAAATATAATTTGGTACCAATTTTAACATCAGTATAGCTAAGGAATGGTTATTCATAATATTTCTTTCTGGATCTTTTGTATTTTTTATCTCTCAAAATTTCGCTATTTAAATTCCAAGTTATTTGTTCTTAATTCATAATATACTAAGTATCTCCTCTTTATCAAAAAGTAAACCATCATGCTGCAAATTTATATTTTATTATATTTCTTTTGCTATCGCCAGATATTTTGATAAATTTTTCTTAATCTCTCTTTTATTATATTTTCCTACACTTGTTTTGGGTACTTCATCGACAATAGCAACTAATTTTGGAAGCATCCATTTCGTTATTTTTCCTTTCTCTACACCCTCCAAATTCAGAAATTCAATAAAATCTTCTTCAGTTTTATCGGAATTTGGTACAAGTTTTATGATGGCAAGAGGTTTTTCTCCCCATACTTCATCCGGGACACCCACGACGGTAGCTTCAAGAACAAAATCGGCCATATTCGCAAGATTTTCAAGGAGTACTGTTGGAATCATTTCAGAGCCGCTTCTAATAACATCTGACATCCTATCAGCAATTATTATGAAATCTTCCTCATCAACCTTGGCTACATCACCCGTATGAAACCATCCATCATACCATACATCAGCGGTTTTTTCAGGATTTTTATAATATTTTTCAATAACCCAGGGACCTCGAATAACGATTTGTCCGATCGTTTTATTATCATGCGGGACGAGTTTTCCTTTTTCGTCGACTACTTCTACCTCAATTCCGGGAATAGGAAGCCCCGTCTTAACTCTCACCTCATCCAGTTTTTCCTTTGACCAATCTCTCATATATTTCTTTACAAAAGATCTGATTGTAGTGGGCGCAGTTTCAGTCATTCCGTATCCCGAGGTTGCCGAAAATCCAGGAATTTTCTTCTCAACTTTAGTTTTTAAACCCAAGGGTAATGCTCCACCGCCCACTCTAACATAGGTAAGGCTGCTCAAATCATATTTTTCCAAATCCTCATATTCAACAAGTAAAGCCAGAATTGTTGGAACCACGGCAGTATCTGTAACTTTTTCAGTCTGAACTAACTCACAAAAACCTTCAACTGTGAAAGTACCAGGCAAAACCAATTTTGCAGTCAAAAAACCATAAATAAAAGGCGCACACCAAGCATGGACATGATATAGGGGGGTAATCATCATGAACACGATATTTTCACCAAGCATCACATAGGAAGGATCATTAATAAAACTGGCATGAGCGACTAAATGTAAAGTTTGAAGATAAAGGGCTCGGTGAGTGAACATTGCTCCTTTGGGTAATCCTGTAGTACCCGTAGTATAACAAAGAGTGGCATAATTATCCTCACTTAAATGTGGCCATTCAAATTCCTCGGATTCCTGCTCAAGTAGCACTTCATATTCATAAAGATTTTCAATCTTAGTATTAGGCAATCCTGGTTTATCAGACATATAAACAAATCTCTCTACAGTATCCTTTATTTTATCATAAATGGCTTCAACTAAGGGTAAAAAAAGATCATCAAAAAAAATAATTTTATCCTCAGCATGGTTAATAGTATAAATAATGTGATCCTGAGCAAGCCTTATGTTGATTGGATGGAGTACTGCACCACTACAGGGGATGGCATAGTAGAGTTCCAAATGCCTGTGTGTATTAAGAGCCATAGTTGCAATCCTATTGCCAGGATCATCTGGCTTTCCCGGTTTTATATTAAAAGTATTCAA
>JBHLNT010000352.1:0-2718 GCA_048941265.1 Promethearchaeota archaeon | reverse complement strand
CCCTTCTTTCTAATTTCTAATACTGCTTCATTTAAATCTTCGAGATTATCAAAAATAAAAAAAGATAACTTTCTTTTTTTAGGCAAGGGTCTAATCCTCAATCCAACTTTGGTAATCACTCCCAGAGTTCCCTCAGAACCTACGATTAGATCTTTTAAGTTATACGATGACACAGATTTTAAGACTTTAGTGCCTAGATTTAAGATTTTTCCGTCTGAAAGTACAACTTCTAAATACATAACATAATTTTTTGTCACACCATACTTAAATGCTTGAACTCCACCCGCATTTGTTGCAACCATGCCTCCAACTGTACATACAGAGCTTGAGCCAGGATCTGGTGGAAAAAAATAGCCATAGCGTTTTAAAGCCTCGTTCAACTCGTCGCAAATTACTCCAGGTTCAACCTCTACTATATTATTTTCAATATCAATGGAAAGTATTCTATTCATAGTACTTAAATCTAAAATAATACCTCCAAAAGGTGTTAGATGTCCTGCACTTAAACTGGTACCACTTCCCCTTGGAGTTATTGGTATATTGTTTTCATTCGCGAGTTTTAAGATTTCAGAGACCTGTTGAGTATTTTGAGGCATCAATATTAGATCAGGTATCCACTCTTTTTCAAATATCGTAGGACCAAAGGCATATGTCCATCTAATTTCATAATCAGAAAAATGATTCTCTTCTCCAACGATCATTTTAAATTTTTGTGATAATGTTTCTGAAATCTTATTATACTTCGAACTCATGAGAAAAATAACATTATAAGAAATAATTGTAATTAATTAAGTTTGAACATTAAAAATGTTGCTTATTATATTAAAAAATAATTTGATTTTAATTATCTCTCTTAGGTTTCTCCTCCACCATACAAGAAAAAGTCCGGGATTAATTTTGCTCCGGGAACAACAGAATACGTACCTAAATCTGTAATTCCATGTTCAATTAAAATTTCGTCATCAATAAAAAAATTGCCCGTACATTCTTGACTAGGTTGAGTTAAAATTAAATAAGCGGCATCCGCAACGATTTCTGGAGTTCTTGAATGATTAATCGCTCCCTTTCCTCCCAATAAATTTCTTACTGCTGCTGTAGCAATTGCAGTTCGAGGCCAGAGAGCATTCACCGCAATCCCATCCTTTCTAAATTCTTCAGCCATACCTAACACGCACATGCTCATCCCATATTTGGACATTGTATAGGCAAGATTATGGGCAAACCATTTTGGGTCCATATTCAATGGGGGTGACATGTTTAATATATGGGGATTATCTCCTTTTTTGAGATAGGGAATGCATAACTTAGAACATAAAAAAGTACCTCTTACATTTACGCTAAACATCAAATCAAACCGTTTCATTTTGGTTTCCAAAGTAGATGTTAGGCTTATAGCACTAGCATCATTTACTAATATATCTATACCCCCAAATTTTCCTACGGTAGCTTCTACTGCTGCCTTTACCTGATCTTCGAATCGAATATCTGCTATACAAGGTATAGCAGAACCTCCTGCTTTTTCAATATCTTCTGCGGCTGTATAAACCGTTCCCGGTAGTTTAGGATGTGGTTCCGCGGTTTTAGCTACCACTGCAATATTAGCACCATCTTTGGCTGCCCGCAGGGCGATAGCTTTACCAATTCCTCTACTTGCCCCGGTTATAAATAACGTTTTGTTCTTTAAAGTTAACATGATTCTCAAATCCACTTTAAACTAATTATTATAGCCTTTTCATTAAAACTGTTTTGAAATTTACTTAAAAATATAGAAAGTGCAGTATTAAAGAGATTTTGTTATAATTTATTAGCAATTTTTTATAGAGCTCCAAAAACTAAGAAAATTTAATAAATTAATAAAACAAAGAATTCAACATACAGAAATGTTATGTATAGAATTAATTAAGGTGAATTGTAAATGGGAAAACTAATTCGAGTTGATTTGGGAACTAAGGACATCAAAATTGAAGATATTGCGATTGAAGACGAAGAAAAATTTGTAGGTGGAGCTGGTGTTGCCGCAGCGATATTTACTAGAGAGGTTTCAGCAGATATCGACGCTTTTGATGAGAAAAACCTCCTAATCTTTTCAGTAGGACCATTTTGTGGAACAGCAGTCCCGTTCTGTGGTCGACATTTTGTTATGGCAAAATCTCCATTAACTAAAATACTAGGAGAAGCCTCCTCAGGGGGATTTTTTGGTAGAGAACTTAAGGCAACTGGATTCGATATGATAATTATTAAAGGAAAAAGTGATAAACCTGTTTATTTGTGGATTAAAGATGGCACACTTGAGATAAAAGACGCTTCAGGAATATGGGGCAAAGGGACACAAGAGGCGAATGATGATATAATCAATTCGCTTGGAGATGACAAAGTTAAAGTTGCCGTCATAGGACCTGCAGGAGAGAATCTCGTAAATATTGCATGTATCATTAATGATAAGCACCATGCAGCCGGACGTTGTGGTATGGGGGCAGTTATGGGCAGTAAAAATTTAAAGGCTATTGCAGTGAGAGGTACTGGTCAAATTCCCGTTAAAAATAAAGAAGGTGTAACCGAAGCAGCTAAAAAAGTAAGGGAATTATTGAAGAGCTCTGCCCTAGGTATGGTTATGGCGGAATCAGGAACACCTGTACATTTGGATTCTATGGCAAGTGTAGGAGATGTTATACTTAAGAATTATACAATTGGGAGATGGACAGGTGTTAAGAAAATTGG
>JBHLNT010000143.1:0-10863 GCA_048941265.1 Promethearchaeota archaeon | reverse complement strand
TGAAGTATTATTTAAGAGCTTAGGATTTTACTAATTATTATAAAGATTAAGATCATCAATCTAATTTTTTTTTTTAATTTTTATTAGTACCTGCTTTCCATCTTGAAAAAATATGTGTTTTTTTAATACCTATCTCTATGGCGTCTCCACCGTGCTTGTCCCTTCCCGACGGCTTATAGGAATTGTGGTATAATTATTTAGATTTTTAATAAATTTGTTTTTTCAATTAATTCCTCTGTTGATAAAACAGTTACTTCTTCTTGAAATTCCTTTAGACTTTTATCATTCGACCAAATACTGGATTTAAGTGCCAGCGCAAGAGCCAAATATATAGTATCTTTAGGATCTGGAGATATTTTTTCAGCCTTATCTATAAAAAGTGTTATTTCCTTTTTTGGAATAATAGTAATCTGCTCTTTTAATAATTCTAAATACTTCTTGAAATCTTTCTTAGAACGATGTGTTTTTTTCAGAATGAGTTCTTCATATTTGGAAAATTCCGCAAATAAGAATTCGGGTGCAAAAAGCTGCAGTTTGTCACTAATCAAGAGCTCAGCAGTTAATTCCTCTTTTATTAAAGCGGCAAAGAGAATATTAGCGTCAACAACTAACTTCATATGTTATTCACTCTTAATACGCTTTATTAAGAGTTCACTTACTTCTTTTCCAAGATTTAACGCATCCTCTGGAGTTATTTCACTGTCGATTCGTAAGCCTTTTAAAAAATTTAATTGTACAATCTTTTTTTTAATTGAATCTCTTGCGACTTCAGACCAATTAATCTCTGGAAAATTTTCCATCATCTTTTTTAATTCATCAGGAATAGATAAGGTTAAATTTGCCATTTTAATCTTAAGTTGATTGTTATTTATGTGAATATATGTGAATTCACATATTAATATTTATCTATTGATCTCTAATTAATAGAATAACGATTTTCTTCATTTTAACTATGAATCTTTATTCTTTTCCTCTATTACCTCCCTCCTGCTGTGCTTCTGATTGATTGAGCGATATGGCTCTAATCCAATTTTCTCAAATTTCGAATTATGAGGTCAAGCTGATACTGCAAGAAAAGGAAAAGGCTATAGCAATCGTCGCAAAAATCCTTACGAAAAAAGTGAGATCTAGTATAAAAATTGATAATCTATTACAGTATACCTTTTTTAATCATTTAACTCCTTTTATGATTAGATTTACTTACTTTTACGCCTATTTCTTTTTATATAATCGCTCAAGTCTTCGAAAAGCTTTTCATTATTATATTCCGGCCATAAATCATTTCGAAACTTAAATTCGGCGTACGATGCATCCCATAAAAGAAATCCAGATAATCTCATTCCATCATCCATCCCAGTTCTGATGAGATAATCGAGCTGTCAAACGTTTGACCCTGTCAACCTTTTTTTAAAAAGATTAGGATATACATATTTAAAGATAAATACACAATTAATATTGAATCTGTTTTTAAACGTTTTTTCTAATATATTACACGCTAAATAATTCTTTCAGTGTTTTAAGGTATGAGATTAGATGATAATGAAGAAGACCAATTTGTGTGCAAAGATGATAATACGGGCTCTTTATATTGCTCTCCTCTATTTAGGAAATATAATCTAAATAGGAACTTGTTATTAGCAAATATTAAAAAAAATGAAGCCAGAGATCTTGATATTACAAAATTGAAAGGATATAATAAGAAGAAAGCAAAAATATTAAGAGAGCATAAAGGAGATATTATTTTTGAGAAACTAATTAAATTTTCGGAATCTAATGTCAAAAGAATTATTGATGAATATAGATATGCTCGTCAAGAGCTTAACAAAGAGAATGGAAGTAAGATAGTTCAAAAAAGGATAAATTATTTTACATTAAATGAGGTAAGCGATGTAATTAAATTAGGTGATCCCAGATTTGAAAAGGTTATAGAAAATCCAATTAAATACGGATTTGAATTTTTTTTATACAGATGGGATTGGAAAGACTCAACAACTATTTTTAAAGGTGTACCTTTAATTGATCTTCCGTATATTGGTTTTACATGTGATTTTACTTCTAGAATAGAGTTAGAAGTAGAGAGTGCTATAAGAAACTGTGCGAATAATTCCTTAACAAGATTTTTTGATCAAGCAATTATTATAGCTTTGACCAATGAGACTGAAAGAATTATAAGAGAAATTAATAATATAGATAGAGAAGCAGATCTAGATCCTACCATTGCTGATATAGATACTATTGTTTATTGGTATATTTCTACTAAATATTGGGAAGCACAAAAAGTTCTAGAATTTATTATATCTGATGAAGTTATAGGAAAATATTTTAACATATATATTATAGAGGCTCATTCTTCCAAATCAAAAGCTCTTGCGAGTGAAGAACATTTAATTGAATTTCTTAACCATAAAGTAAATAATAAAGATGTTTCAGGGACAATTTTTCCATATGGCTTGAATATGAAGAAAGGTGGGCATAATCGAGGGATTCATATTAATTGGTTAGATATGCTTGCATTAGCTTCATTAGGTCTTTGGTTAAAGGATATAGCAAATATCCTTTCATGCGTTATAAATCGAAATATTAATGATGCTTATCTTTCAAGAAGGCTTCCGAAGACTTTTTTTAAATCATTTAAGAAATTACAAAAGATCGCTTTAAGTCCTGTAATATGGGAATTAATTAAGGAAATTGACGATCTTAGTATGGATGATTTAAGAAAGATATTACCATATGAGTATCACGGTATTAAAGTTAGATTAATAGAATGGTTTGGAGGTCCATTGATCAATATACAACAATTTTTAAAAGCAGGTTTCTACGACTTAGCATTAATTAAAAATTCATTTAAAAATCAATTAACAATATTTAGAGGTTATGCTCCTAATACTGTAATGACATGGATAACACAACAAGATATGACAGTTTTAAAAATTGCAGAGAAGTATGGTATAGCTTTAGATACAATGAGGAAGCAGATTGTGCCTCAGATTTCTGAATTTTTTACTGGTCAGAAAATGACTTACCCTAAATTAAAAAAATATCTACGAAAAGAAGAGAGTACGCGGTTTTTGCAAGAAGGTGTGATGCCAGAAGATATATTAACCAATATATTCCACCTAACTGTTTATACAACGGATAAAAGATATTTAAAACGATACATGGTTCGTGATTTTTTTGAAGAATTTTTTAACGACTCTAATTTAACTTTTAGAGAGATAATTGAGAAATATAGTAGTATACCTGAAAAAATAATTGATAATTACAAATTTTTCTGTTAATTCAATTAAATCTTATTCTTTTCTAATTTCTTTTTTTCCGATTATTCGCTACAGTATTTTAACCAAACTGAAGAAGTTTAGATTGGACTATTGAAATGTTCTTTTCCTATAGTAATTCCTGAGTATTTTTTCCCATTTGTTGGCCAATTCTGGTAAATCAGTATCATAGAAGAGGGATACAGCTCGTTCCAAAATTTTTGCTATATTATTTTCATATTTTTTTATTTCATTATCAACCATAATAAATTCATATGGAGAGAAGAAGAATTTAAAACAGTATATTACAGTGATGTCTGGATTGTATCATTGAAAAATATATTTAAAAAATATCCATATATATTTACGACAGAACAACTATCTTTTTTAAAAAACCAACTTTAAATTATTTAAATATATAATTAATTTTAATAAAATAAGCAAATTAGAAGGGTTGCTGTTAAGATTTGGAAAGTCTCTTTCGTACTTTGCTAAGAAATTATATGAATGATGTAGATGGCGTTATAGCAATTGCTATATGTGATAGAGATGGACTAATTATAGCATCCGAGGATAGAGCAGAGTTCAATAATGAGTCCGTAATTGGAGTATTATCGGCAGTTTTAGATAATTACATTGAGAGAATCAAGGATGAATTTGGAACAGTTAGTAATTTTATGAACATCACAACAACCGGAGATAAAAAATTTGCTTATTGTTCTATGGGACCAAACTCTATTTTAACTACTATCGCAACTCAAACTACCACAGATATTGAATTAAGAGTTTATTCAGAACATATCGCAAGTAAAATTGAGTTAATAATAGCTGGAAATGATAATGTTTCACTCGAAATACCTGAAATAATAAGAACACTTTCTAAAAGAAAAGGGGGAAAATTACCAGTAGGAGATTTCGCTACCAAATTAATACTCTGTGGAGATTACATGGTCGGAAAAACTTCCCTTATTAAACGCTTTGTAGAGGATAAGTTTCAAGAGAGTTATCTCTCTACATTAGGAGTAGAAATTTCTAAAAAATCTTTAGAACTAGAAGAGACCACAAATGTTAATTTCATAATCTGGGATATCGCAGGACAAAGAACTCAAATGGGACCGTATAAAAGAAGATTTTATAGCGGTGTAAATGCCGCATTTATTGTATTAGATAGAACCAGAGAAGAGAATTTAAATAGTATTGAATACTGGTATGAGGATATTAAACAAGCTGTAAGTACTAATATACCTATAGTGATTGTTGGAAATAAGTCTGATCTTGAAAATGAAATTGCGATTGCTGAAAGAGAGATTAAAAACGTGGCAGATAAATTTGGATTTCACTATATTCTTACATCTGCTAAAACTGGAGAGAATGTTAATGATGCATTTCTTTATATTGCTTACCGTTTTTTAGAAATGATTTGATTTTTAGCAATTAATTTATTTTAGAACACACTTCTTTATTAAATTTGCATAATTTATTTAACTCAAATTATTGATTGAATGAGTTAATATGATTAAAATTTAAGAAGAGGTGAAAATAAATAGTCTTAAAAGTTGTTTTCAATGATATATTTGCTACTTGAAACACTAGAGGCTATCTAATGGGCTTCTCGATAAAAGAAATTACATTCCAGCAAAAGTATCTATTATACTTAACGGAGCCAGAATTCGCAGGTCCATGGTTTTCTTTTAAATTAAAAGGAAAAAGTATAGGAACGATACCAGTAGTTTTAAAAAATATTGAACCGACCCCTATATATCAGTTAGTAAATAGCAGAAAAGGCATAAAGATTGATAGAATTACATTAGATTTCGATATTAGGGAATATCTTAAAAAATTGATTCGTGAAAACAAATTAAATCCATTAGTATTTAAAGATGAAGAGCATTTAATCCGTTTATACGTTGATGTTTTCCTACGTAGAGGTCAAGCGCCATATATGAATACCTACTTTACATTTAAAAATAATTCTGACTTTGATTTAATCGACTTTTCCATGATTTTCATATTTGATTTCGATATAAATGGATTGGAAGGTTTTGACAACGATTTGTCTGGATACGATGAAGAAAACGATATATTATATCAATATGATAAAACTGGAGTTTATGCGGGATTTTCTACGATTTCTAAACCAACTGGTTTTGAAACATGCTTAACAAAAGATTTTCATTTAGGAGAAGAGAGACTGAATTTATCAAATACATTACATGAAAAGGAAGGTGAAATTTTATCCGCATTACAAGTAGAGTTTAAAACTCTTGAACCACAGCAATCTTTTCAAACTGCGTTAACTATTTCAGGAGGCTATAGTAAAGAAGAATTATTTGAAAATATCATTGAGGGCAAGAGAGATGCAATTAAATACTTAAGTCAAGTCTATAGATCTGTAAAATCGGAACAGAGAAATAAACAGGAAGAAGCATTTATAAAATTGAATAGACAAGAAGCAGAAGGTTGTCCAGATTGATAAATCCTTAATTATGATTCAAATAAAAAAACCTTTAAGAAAGTTATTTGATGAATGCCTTGTGCTGGTTTGGATTTATTATAAAAATAACTAATATTGGATAAGATTTGGGATAAAAATTAAGAATAAATAAATTATAAAAATTTAATTTTTTGTATTTTCTCTTGATTTTAAATTAAGATAGGTATCTTCAAGTATTTTCAGATATTCAATTCGGACTTTATTGCTCTGGGATTTTTGCTCATAAACTTCTTTAATATTTTTTTAATAAATATTTTGGAAAGCCAAATTCAATATAGAAATCAGATTGAAGGGTATAATATTCTGTTTCGCATTTATCTTGAAGAACAGTAATCATATTGCAGTCCCGGAGTAACTTTAACATATTACTAATATCCAGTACACCCTTCTTTTTAAGTTTCTCGAGATCACTCTTAATTACAATTGAAGATCTTAATAATTGAAAAATCTGATAGACTTCTGGATTGGCTAAAATATTAATTAGTTTTATATTATCGATTTCTGTGGGAGAATATTGCTTTAAGAATTTCATAAGTTCGTTGAGATAAGAATTGGTAAGTTGGGATGGTAAATCAAATCTTTAGGGTTTTTAAATAGATTAACTGGAGGAATTGGCAACATAATTAAGTCTTTTGTTAAGAAATTCAACTCTGAGTGCAAATCCTTTACTAAGACTTACTATAGATATTCTCTTTTTATAAGTTCGACCAGAACAGCATCTAAATCGACAAAATCTTCTCTATGTTTATTTTTGAGCCTAATTAATAGCTCAGATTTCCCTACAATTGCTTTATTTCTTAAAAGATTTGATAATATTCGTTTTATCTCATCTTAATATGTTATTATAAGATGTTGCTCATTATTGTATTCTTCTATTCATATTTTTCCTAACTAAAGTGATATTTAGGATATAACTCACTATTGAGTGGGATTCTGTGTTAAAATCTTAAATATGTATATTATTTAAAATACTTTCTTGGTTAAGCTCGAAGAGTTCCAATCATAATTTTCTCATCTAATAAGAAATCTATAGCACTAAGAGGATCTGGAACGATTACATCGCTATTTAAAATACTTTTAACTGTTACTCCTTCACTTCCTAATACACTAATCCCCAATATGGAATTCTTAAGCATTAAATTATCGTTATTTCCATTGCCTATCGCAGCGGTGACTTCTTTACCCAATTTAAGGAGTTCAGTATTTTTTGCTTCTGCTTCAGAATCTCCTTTTGGATTAATTTTGATAAAGGAAACCTTTAGGTTATCTGCAAGTTCTTTCAAATTTCCTCTCGTATCTGCTGATACTAAATATACATTATAAAATTTTTTCAATTCAGCAAATTTGCTTATTAATCCTTCTGAAATCTGCCCTTTAAATTGAAGGGTTCCATTAATATCAAAAATAATGTTTCTTATTGTAATTTTCCCATAATTTGGAATATTAAATTCTTTCATGGTAAAATTAAACTTTTATTAGATTCAAATTTTTATAAATCAATAATTTATTATCACAAAATATTGCATATTGAAGTGAGTCATAGCTTTATGGTTAATCAGATAATTCTAATCGTTATAGATGATGTGAGAGCTTCTCATCTCTTTGATTTAGCAAATAAAGGTAAGATTGGGTATATTGCTAATCTTATTGACAACGGAACTTCATGTCAAAATTGTATAACAACATTTCCAAGCGTTACATTTCCCTGCTATCCTAATATTATAACCGGAAGCTATTCAGGTTATTATCCTATTGAAGGAAGTGGCATTCCAGGATACCACTGGGTTGCAAGAACTGATCCTCCTTCAGAAGGGAAAAAATTACCTTTTATACGAAATTATGATGAAAGAAATCATTTATGGAAAATTGGCAAAGATCTCAGCCCAAATTGTAAAACCATTTTTGAACAAGCAGGAGAAGGAAATTACTTCAGTGCCTTAAATCTAATATTTAGAGGATCGTATTTTGAAGCTCCTTTAGGATATAGAGCTGAATTGATATTTAAAACTGCTGAAGAGGCTTTTAAGAATCCAGCAAAATATTTCGATTCCAACGAAATCCCCAAAATTTTAACTATATATATCCCTCAAACTGATGAGTTAATGCATAATCGAGGTTTTGATCATCCCGATTATATTGATGAGCTTCTCAGATGCGATAAATATCTCGGTTCTCTTATAGAACAACTAAAAAAATTGGGTTATTATGATGAGACAGCAATCTGCATAATTTCTGATCATGGGAATTATAAAGCTCAAAAGTTCCATGATATTGCGCCATATTTTCAGAAGTTAGGGTTGAGACAATATTATCCTAAAAAGAAAATTGGAGATTTTGATGCTAATATAGGTTCAATAGGATTTTTTAATTTTAAAGGCGAGACATGGAATCATCATCCTAATATTGCCCAAATGAAAAATTTTAAACCTAGCGGAACAGGGAACAATAATCTGGATTTATTTTCTAGTTTGTGGAAAGTACCAGGAGTAAAATATATGTATTATAGAAGTGATGATTGTAACCCTGACAGCGGAATCATATATCTTGAGAGAAAAGACAATCAGAAAGGAAATTTAATTAAAGGAACCATTGAATATCAAGGTCATGGAAAAAATCAAAAGACTAAATATACATTTGACGATGCGGAACTATTTGGATATGAAAATAATGAAGAATCTGCCAAATTACTTGATAATAAATATCATGATATTGATGAATGGTTATCGGCAACAAATAAAATTGATTTTCCAATGTTTATAGACCAATTACCTCGATATTTTAAAAATCCCCGATCTTGTGATATTATGACATCCACTTGTGGAGAATTTGGATTTAACTATGAACATGGGAAGACAAAGGACTCCCATCCTTACTCCCATGACATTGCTATTAAAAAGTCCATGACTGTACCCTTAATAATCGGAGGCTCACCTGAAATACCCAGATTAAAACTAGACTATTGTAAAACTACAGACGCAGTACCAACCTTATTAAATTTATTAGGAATTAAAGCTCATAAAAGTGTTGTAGGAACCTCTTTACTAAATTAGATGATAATCTATTCAAACTTTAAATGAACTGCATAATAAATTTTAAAATTCAAATTCAAATTCTTTTAATAAAAATTAAAAAAAAGGAATATAAATATGTAAATAATTTTACTCACCCTTTATTCGCTTTATCAACCATTCGGGCATAACTAATGAAAGATATATGAGAATATAAAATACTATAGCAAACATCCAAGCAATATATATAAATACTGAATATCCAGGGTGGTTATAGAGAACAATCATAATATTATCAAATAAAATCATTAAAAAATACAAGATCAACGAAATCATTGAATAAAAGAGTAATTTTAATCCCGAGCGAGTAATCGGATCATCCGTTTTTTTTTTTGCATCAAGACAAACTACTGCTATAGTTATATAGATGACATAAGAAAATGCGATAAATGCAATATTAGTATAAAGTCTAATGTTCAGTTTTCCTGCGTAATCTTCTGGAGGTACCCCCCACCAATTCCAAGGCAAAAAGAAGATAATTATAAGTACTATACTGATAAAGACAATAGGAACAAGTGCATTTTTTCCCTTATCTATGATATTGCTCGCAAAAAGGTATAAAAAGACATTTGCAATAACTACCATGGTATAGGCAAGCGGTAATGATAATCTATATACTTCTTTATAATACCCCGTTATTGCAGCTTCTGCCAGCCCAATTGTGAGTATTATTATAGCTACAGTAATAAATGCAAACACAAGAGATAAATGGAGAGGGGCGATTTGTTTTCTTTCTTTCCATTTTTTAATCATTTGTATGGACATGAAAATTCCAAAGATAGAGAGAAATATATAATAAAAAAATATTGGCAAGACTCGAGCATCAAATGGAGTATAGGTCATAAATTATTAAATATAACTTATCAAATTTATATCTTTTTATAGAATTTATTAAGTAAGGTTTTAGCGATATTAACTATATAAGTAATTTTAATGTTAATAACACATTTTAAACGCTTAAAATCTATAAAATTATTAGTAATTTTGAATTTCTTAAATAAAGACTCATGTTTTAATTTTTCAATTAAAATCATTTATTTTCTAATCTTTATAAATCAGTATTATCTAACAATGTGGAGAGAAAAACTAATCGATTTTGTTAAAGATTTTCAACATCCAGCCTGGGGTATATCACATTTTAAACGTACCCATGAATTAGCGGTGAAACTGGCTAAAATAAAGAATATACAAATTGACCAGGATGCTTTATTTGCGGCAGCATATTTACACGATATGAGTGCATTTGAACCTTATCGTAAAAAAAATATTGATCATGCGGATACTGCCGCTGATTGTTGTAAAGATGTTCTTATTTCTATAGGCTTCCCTTCAGAAAAAATTTCTTTAGTAAAAGATATAATTAGATCTCATATGTATTATGCTAAACCGTCCAATCTAATAGAGTCAATTCTTTTCCGTGATGCTGATATTTTAGATTTCATGGGTATGGTGGGGATTACAAGAATTCTTTCTATTGTCGGGAAAGATTCAATGGCACCCGATTTAAGAGCAGCAATAAACATCTTGAAAAACTTTCAGAAAACGTTACTACAAAAACTATCTACTGAACAAGCTAAAGAAATTGGCATAAAAAGAAAAGAAGAAATGAAAGAATTCTTAGACGCGTTATCTGAAGAAACAAATAAATTTAAATTATTATAAGCTCCAAATAAATAAAGATACCAATTTTGGTTAATTAATAATGGAAAATAAGAATTTAAGAATTAGTAATGAAGAAATTCAAGCCCTTGACAAAATCATTGGTTTAGTTAAAGATTTTATTGATAAAAATCCAATAATACAGATCAAATTCAATTTTAATAGAATTAAGGAAAAAATCGTCAATTTAAAAAATGAAGTAAACACCGAAAGATACCATAAATTCAAAAAATTATTAAAAAGAATTGAATCAATTGTCTGGAAGGAAATTAGACCTAAAATTTATCATATTTTTGGAGGTCACGGTGGAGTTATAATAAATGATATTGGTTTTTGTGAATTTGATTCACCCAAATTTGCCTTAGATCGTTTAATAGATAGAATGAAA
>JBHLNT010000142.1:0-10883 GCA_048941265.1 Promethearchaeota archaeon | reverse complement strand
TTGAATTACTAACTTTAATCAATTAATTGTTTTAAAACGTTTAATTAATTATTTATTGGAATTCTGCTCATTTTAAGGAGATAACCTTTATATTTAAGCTTAAACTAAATATTCTAACCTAAAAAAAATTGAAAAACTGCTTAAAACAAAAAGTTTTTGTTGAAAGATTTACTAATAAAATACATATTTAATTAATTAGATAACTATTTAAAATAAAATTTTCAAATAAAAAACGGGAGAAAAATTATGTATTCTGACGATTATCTGTTTTCCGATGTTGGAATTGATTCAATAAGTTTTCACGCTCCACGGCACTTTGTAGACATTGAAGAATTAGCAGTAAAAAGAGATGTAGACCCCAACAAGTACAAAAAAGGACTGCTCTTGAAGGAAATGAGATTAGCCGAGGTGGATGAAGATATCATTTCGATTGGGTTAAAAGCAGCCTATAATGCCTTGGTTAGAGGCAAAATTAATCCAAAAGAAATTGATGCTGTTTTTGTTGGGACAGAAACCATCACTTATGCCGTTAAGTCGGTATCTAACATATTTGCCGAAATGTTAGGACTCAAAAAAAATATCTTGACTCAAGATATTTATAATGCATGTGCAGGTGGAACTTTGGCGGTACTTAATGCTATTGGCTTAATTGAGAAAGATATTATAAATAAGGCTCTTGTAATAAGTGCAGATATTTCCTCCTATAATGTGGGAAGTCCATCTGAACCTACACAAGGTTCAGGAGCAATAGCTCTTATTATTTCCAAAAATCCACGGATTGCAGTATTTAGTAAAAAGTTTGGGAAGATTTCAGGAGATATCAATGATTTTTATCGCCCCGCTAATGAAAAAAATGCTAAGGTTTTTGGGCATTATTCGGTTGATGCCTATCTTAATTTTCAACTAGGCGCATATGACGATTTAATTAGGCATATAGGGGATTTTTACGCTGATTATTATACATTTCACGCTCCATTTTCGAAACTTCCTATAAAATGTATGCAACAAATAATTCAAAAACGCTGGATTAAGAATATCAATAATTTACCAAAAATTAATAGAAATAATTTAAAAATATCGTTACTGAAGAAATTAGATTTCTTTTTGCATGATGTAACTCTTTTACCAGAATATATTTATTTAAAATTAAAAGAAAAAGGATTTTCTTCTGATAGATTAGAAAATTGGGCGCATTGGATAAATACCAATGTGAAAGAACGAGTTTTGCCTCATTTACGAGTTCCAATGCATTTTGGAAATATGTATAATGCGGCTGTTTGGTCACAAATCCAATTTATCCTTGAAAATTATGCTAATCCCCATGATACCATATATTTTGGTTCTTATGGCTCTGGCGCGACTTGTATTTCTGGATTATTAAAAGTGAAACCCCAATTTAAAAGAATTTTAGGATACGGTCCCAAAATTTATGATTATATCAAATTTAAAGAAAAGAAAAGTGTTCAAGAGTATGAACAAATAAAAAATGGGAACGTTGAAATAACAGCTCTATTAGGTCGTATTAGCGAACATGAATTAAATGAAGAACGAGGGTTTACACTCCATTTTTGTGATGAAGGATGTATTATTCCAAATAAAAAAGGATTAAATTATTGTCCTAAAGGTCATTCAGGATTTCATGAGAGATTTTTTCCTCTTTTTGCCACTCTAGAATCGAACCCTATAAGTTATTCAAATCCGAATGATTTGAGTTATCTAAACAAAGGCTTAGTAAGAGTCGCATGGAATGTGAGAAAAGGAAATTCTGTGGAATATGAAGTCAGAAGAGTAGAAAAGAAAGATGAATTAGATTATAATGCGATCGGATTGCTGAATTGGGTGCCAATGTATATACCCACTCAGAAAATTTATTAGACATAATACTATATTTTATTTTTTTTAATGAATTTGAGGCATAAATAATATTTAAGCAACTTTCATTTTCATTATTATCATAATATACTGAAATAAAAAAATGACGTAAGAAATATGACTAAAGAGATAAAGTCGGCAATTTCTGGTTTTTATAAACTTCCTATTAAAGAACGGGTTAAAATTATCGATAAAATAATAGATTTAAATGAAGAAGATAAAAAATTACTATGCAACTTCGGTTATTTTAGCCCATCTCAGCTAGATACCCTAATAGAGAATGTTATAGGGAGTTATCAATTACCTGTGGGAATAGCATGTAATTTTAAGATAAATAATAAAGATTATTTAATTCCTATGGTTATAGAGGAACCTTCTGTTGTAGCTGCGGCTTCAAATGCCGCTAGATTTGCGAGAAAGCATGGGGGTTTTCATGCCGAAAAAATCAAATCGGTTATGATTTCCCAAATTCAAATTACTGATATAAAAGATATAATTACCTCTAAAAAAAAATTATTTGAGCATAAAGATGAAATTATAAGAATGGCTAATGAACAAGATCCTTTCTTGAATGAATTAGGTGGCGGAGCATTTGATTTTGAAATTAGAGAATTGAATACAAGACGTGGTATTATGTTAATTCTCCATTTATTAGTAGATGTCTTAGATGCTATGGGCGCAAATGTTGTAAATACGATGGCTGAGGCAGTGAGTCCTTACATTGAAGAGTTATGTGGAGGCAAAATATATCTAAGGATTGTATCAAACTTGGCTACACATCGTATAGCAAAATGTAAAGCAGTATTTGATAAAGACTTGTTAGGCGGAGCTGAAGTAGTTGAGGGAATAATGAATGCCTATGAATTTGCTCTTGCAGATCCATATAGAGCAACCACTCATAATAAAGGCATAATGAATGGAATAGTAGCTTTGACAATGGCTACCGGAAACGATACGCGTGCTATTGAAGCAGGGGCTCATGCTTATGCTTCATTAAGCGGTAAATACTCTCCTCTGACTAAATTTCAGGTTGATGCAAATGGAAATTTATTTGGGGAAATAGAAATACCACTTGCTTTAGGAATCATAGGAGGTATGACTAAAATTCACCCGATGGCCCGTTTAGCGTTAAAAATTTTAAATGTTAAGAGTGCAAGTGAACTTTCACAGGTAGCTGCTGCTCTTGGTTTAGCCCAAAATGTTGGTGCATTAAGAGCTTTAGCTTCAGAAGGAATCCAAAAGGGACATATGACCCTTCATTCGAGAAATATAGCAAAACTAGCGGGAGTACCAGAAGAGTTAATAGAAAGAGTAGCGAAAAAATTAGTAGAGGATAAAAAGATTAGAGTTGATTATGCTAAAGAAATTTTTGAGAAAAAAAAATATTAATTATATAATTAATCTGAGAAATACTTATATTGTACATATTTGTATTAATCAAAATAAGTATATGAGATGAATAAAATTTATGAGTTTTAGAGAATATATCAATCAAATTGATGAAAAAGGGCTTCTTCGTAAAGTAGACGTGAATGTTTCGAAGAAATTAGAGATTTCTGGAATTTTAAAAGAAATCGAACCAACCCAAGTAATTTTTAACAATATCAAAGAATCAGAATTTCGCGTTGCAGGTAATATCTTTTGTACTAAAAATGTAATTGCATCATATTTCGGCGTAACTCCAGCAGATCTCATACCAATGCTCTCAAAAGCAATTACACATCGTTCAAAACCAGAAATTATCACAGACGCTCCATGTCAAGAAATAATTGAACCAAGCGTTGATTTAGATAAACTTCCCATATTATTACATTGTGAAAAAGATGGGGGAAATTATATTAGTTCTGCTGTTGTTATTACTCGAGACCCTGATTACGGACAAAACATGGATTTTCATAGGGCGATGCAATTATCTAAGGATAAATTTGCGACTCGAATAGTAAGTGGAAGGCATTTTCATAAGTTCTTAGAAAAAAATGGTGAATTAGAAGTAGCGTTTTGTATAGGAAATACTCCGAATATTCTAATTGCTGGGGCAACTTCTGTAGATATTGGAGTTGATGAATTAGAAATTGCAAATGCATTAGAAGCCATTAAGGTTGTTAAGGCACGCTCAGTAGATCTTTTAATTCCTGCAGAGGCAGAATTCGTTTTAGAAGGGCGGGTCTTTATGGAAGAAAGGCATCCCGAAGGACCATTTGTAGATCTAACTGAAACATATGATGTGGTCAGGGAAGAACCAGTTTTTGAAGTTAAAAAAATTACTCATAGAAAGGAAGCCATTTGGCAAGCTTTATTACCAGGGGCACTTGAGCATAAAATATTAATGGGAATGCCACGTGAACCAACAATTTTCAACAAAGTGAATGAGACCGGTGTGAAATGCTTGGATGTGAACATTAGTCCTGGGGGAAGCTCGTGGTTGCATGCGATTGTCAAAATTGATAAAAAATCAGATGAAGATGGTAAGAAAGCTATTGATGGCGCTTTTTTGGGCCATACTAGCTGCAAACATGTGTTTATTGTAGATAAAGATATTGATATCTATGATCCTTTGTCTGTTGAATGGGCAATGGCAACCCGATTTCAAGGGGATGTTGGTATGGTCATTAAAGATAAAGAACCGGGAAGTAGTTTAGATCCTAGCGCAGAACCAGGAACTAAAATGACTACTAAAATTGGATTTGATCTGACGAAACCGCTTATAGCAAAAGGAAAGAGCTTCGATAAAGCTGATTTCCCAGCAATAGATATTGACAAATATATTAAATGATTAAGAGTGGAGTAAATTGAAATTAACATCACAAGAAAGAGAGATGTTGGAGGGAAAGTACGGAAACGCCGCTAAAAAATCTATGGAAATTTTAACAACTTTAGGCGAAATATTTGATGCCGAATCCATGGTTGATGTCTATAGCGTTCAGATTGCAGGAGTCTCATATGATAATCTGGGAGAGGCAGGATTGGAATTTCTAAGTGAAATGGCAGAGGATGGGAAGGTTAAAGTTCTAACCACACTAAATCCGGCCGGAATGGACCGCGAAAACTGGCGGGCATTAGGAATAGATGAAGAATTCGCTAAAAACCAAAATCGGGCAATTGATGCATTTGCCAGAATGGGGATAATTACAACCTGTTCTTGTACCCCATATCTAATTGGAAATACACCCCATTACGGGCAGCATATCGCATGGTCCGAGAGTAGTGCAGTTTGTTACTCTAACTCCGTAATAGGAGCCCGAACTAATAGGGAAGGAGGTCCTAGCGCATTAGCAGCAGCTTTAACAGGTAAAACTCCTTATTACGGTTATCATTTGGATGAGAATCGTCATGGTCAGGTTTTAGTTAATGTAAAGACTAAAATTAAGGGTACAAATGAATTTGGTTTGTTAGGAAAAATAATTGGCGATAAGTTGGTTGAATTAAGAAAAAATATTCCCTATATTACGGGAATTTCTTCTGCTACTGTTGAGGAACTCAAGTCTTTTTGTGCTTCCATTGCTACTTACGGTGGAACTGCCTTATTCCACATGGAAGGAATTACTCCTGAATATAATAAATACCCTAAACCAAAAGATCTTAGATTTGAAGTAAATTATGACGACTTAGAAAAGGCCCGTGATGAACTTACTGACGACGATCTTGAGATAGATTTTATTAGTATAGGTTGTCCTCATGCTTCAATTCATGAGATTGCGGAATTAGCACGTTTACTTGAAGGAAAGAAAGTAAAAAAAGAATTCTGGATTACAACCGCTCGCCCTACAAAAAAAATTGCAGATGAAGCCGGTTATTCCAAAATTATTGAAGATGCGGGTGCAAAGTTTGCGGCGGATACTTGCTGTGTTGTAGCTCCTATAAAAGGACGCTTCAAGGGAATCTTGGTTGATTCGGCAAAAGCGTGCTATTATGGACGTGCAAAGAATAAGTTTAAAATAAAAATTGAAACAATCGAAAATTGTGTTGGGGAGGCTATAAAATGAAGTTAGAGGGAAGAAAAATTTATAAGGGAACTGCTGAGGCGGAAGCGATTGTAACTAAAGATGCTATTTCATTTTATGGCGGCGTTGATCCTGACTCTGGTAAAGTTGTAGAAGTTGGGCATGAGCTTGAGGGTCAAACCATAACAGGAAAAGTGTTAGTGTTTCCAACCGGGAAAGGTTCGACTGTGGGATCGTATACGATGTATAGAATGAAAAAAAGCAATACTCATCCGGTAGCAATCGTAAATGAACAAATTGATACGATCATAGCGGTTGGTTGCATCATAAGCGAAATTCCCTGTGTAGATAAAATTAATATTAATAACATTAAAACCGGTCAAAAATTAATTGTTAACGGCTCAGAAGGCACCGTAGAGGTGAAATAAATGGGGGCTGGCAAAGGATACGGTAAAACAATTCTCTTCGGAGAACATTTCGTAGTTTACGGACTTCCCGCCATCGCATCAGCGTTGGGCTCCTATACCACCGCAGATGTTAAAGTTATTGAGGGTCAAGGCTGGAGCGTTGATGATAAGAGACCTGCCACTCCTGGGTATAAAAAACAGAAATATGATGAAGCATTACAGTCTATTAAAAATGTAATTGAGCATTTAAAAATAGATATTGAGAGCCAAAAACTTGAAATAACTTTTGCCGGAGATTTAATTGCTGCGAGTGGAGTTGGTGCTTCTGCGGCTCAATGTACATCTTTAGCACGTGCCCTAAACGATAGCTTTAATCTAAAATTAGACGATGAAAAAATTAATGAAGCAGCTTATGAAGGTGAGAGAGCGTATCACGGAACACCCTCTGGAATTGATAATACGGCTTCCACATTTGGAGGATTGATATGGTTCGTTAAAGATTTAAGTGGTGGAAAGAATACAATGGAACTTTTAAAATCACCAAAAGATATGCCATTAATAATCGCAAATTCAGGTATAACAGCTTCAACAACCGAAGTAGTTGCTGACGTTCGACGTTTAAAGGAAGAAAATCCAGAAAAGTTTGCGAAAATATTTAATGATTACAAGATCTTAGCAGAAAAAGCTAAAAAAACCCTCCTTAAAGGAGATTCAAAAACTTTAGGTAATTTAATGAATCAAAATCATAAATTACTCCAAAATATCACGGTTTCAGGAGAAATAAATGATAGATTAGTAGATATTGCATTAAATAATGGTGCATTAGGTGCTAAAATGACGGGAACTGGACGCGGAGGTCTGGTTATTGCTTTAGCTGAAAGTGAAGAAATTCAAGGGAAGATTGCAAAGGCAATCGAAAAAGAGGGATTTGAAGCTTGGAAGACAATGATAGGTTGAGTGTTAAGTTAAATTGAAAAGCATAAATAAAATTATATTGTTAAAGTTAGGTGGAGGTTTATTAACTGATAAAAATAAACCTTTTTCTATACGGGAAGATGCTGCAAAAAGCGCAGTTCAGCAAATAATTGAGGCTAATGAAAAAGTAATTTTAATTCATGGTGGAGGTTCATTTGGTCATCCTCTCGCAAAAAAATACGGCATCTCTAAAGGAATTGATAAGTCCATTCCAGACCAAATTCTCGGACTTGCTGAAACCCATCAATCAATGAATAAATTCAATTCTTATCTAATTAATTTATTTTTAGAAAAAAAATATCCGGCATTATCAATTCAAGCTTCCAGCATTTTCATTAAGGATTCTCATCTAATCTCAACTCAATCTATTGATATGATCGAAACTGCCTTGGATCTCAATATATTACCTATTTTATACGGCGACATTATTCTTGATAAGCAGGGATCGTTTTCTATCATTTCGGGAGATGAGATTATTCTTGAGTTATGTGAAAATTTAAAAAAATATAGCGTTTCTAAAGTCATTTTTACAATGGAGACGGATGGATTGTATATAAATGATAAAAATTCTAATTGTATATTGGCTACAGAATGCTATTCTGATCAATTAGAGAGTTTAAAATTAGCAGATTTAGGTAAAAAGATTGATGTGACTGGTGGTATTGAGGGAAAGCTCAACTTCATTAAAAAAATTTGTAATTATAATATTCCGGTGCAATTAATAAATGGACTTAAAGAAGAGTATATTTACATGTCCTTGAAAAATCAAAAAATAAATTGTACAAACGTATTAATTAATAAATAAGTTTTAATTATGACAAGTAGTAAATATAAAGAAGAAGATATGCCTAAGCCAAACCAGTCTAAGGAAATTATGGATAGAAAAATAGAACATCTTAAGATTCCCTTAGAATATGACGTGCAGCATTCTACTAATTATTTTAACGATATTAAATTGATTCACCATCCAATCCCTGACTTCGATTTTGAGGATATTGACCTTTCAGTAAATTTCTTTAAAAAAAAAATCTCAGCGCCTATTTGTATTTCAGCAATTACAGGCGGGCATCCCGTCTCTAAGGAAATAAATGAGATTTTGGCTAAGGCCGCGGAAGAAGAAAACATTATAATGAGTGTTGGAAGTCAACGTGCTGGAATTGAAGATCCTGCTTTATTAGATTCATTCAGGATCACACGTGAAGTTGCACCAAATATCCCTATAATTGGAAATATTGGTATCGGTCAAGTTAGCAATGAAGATTTTGAAATAGAAACTTTTAGTAAATGCATAGAGATGATTAATGCCGATGCTATGGCAATTCATTTAAATGCTTTGCACGAATTAGTTCAGAATAAAGGAGATATTTCTTATAAACTTTTTCGCAAAAATTTTCTAAAATTACGTGAAATTTATAAAATTCCCATAATCGCAAAAGAAGTTGGAACGGGGTTTAACCAAGATTTAGCGATAAATCTTGATAAACTTGGTTTTGATGGATTTGATGTCGGAGGGTCCGGAGGTACAAGTTTTGCTGCAATTGAATCTAAGCGTAATAATTTTAACAATCAAAAATATTCTCGAAATCCTGCCGAAGTATTTAGAGAATGGGGCATACCTACTCCAGTTAGCATAATTAATGTTAGAAATATGTCTAAAAAATTAATTATTGCCACTGGAGGGTTAAGAACCGGAATTGATATAGCAAAATCTATCGCTTTTGGGGCTGATATTGGTGGATTTGCATTTAAATTTCTAAAAACTGCATGGAACGATAGGAAAAGTGGTTCTATTACTCAAACCGTTAAAGAAATAAGAACATTAAAACATGAATTACGTGCAAGTTTATGGTTAATGAATGTGGACAAAATAGAAAATCTAAAAGGTAAAAAAAATAAATATGTTATCCTTGGGGAGCTGTATAAATGGTTAAATCAATAATATATTTTAAAAAATACCTAATTATCTCCCCATCTTTTTATATTGCTTTCAATACCTAATTGGTCAAGTATCCTCCCAACTGAATGTTCAATTAACTCATCAACAGATTTTGGTTTAATATAATATGAAGGT
Source organism: Promethearchaeota archaeon (assembly GCA_048941265.1). Taxonomy (GTDB): domain Archaea; phylum Asgardarchaeota; class Lokiarchaeia; order Sigyniarchaeales; family SOKP01; genus LW40-45. The sequence continues at coordinate 1,617 of JBHLNT010000142.1, read as the reverse complement.
ATTGGTGGAGCAATCACGACACCCAACCTTGCGAGTTTGAGCATATTTTCAAGATGGATTGCGCTAAATGGGCTCTCTCTAACCACAAGTATAAGTTTCCTTTTTTCTTTTATAGCTACGTCAGCTGCTCTTGTAATTAAATTATCGGCTATACCATTTGCTATTGCAGCCAATGTCTTCATGGTACACGGAACTATAACCATTGCGTCAAATTTATAAGAACCGCTTGCAGGAGCTGCCGCTAAATCATCAAAGTCATAACTTATTGTAGCTAAATTACGAATTTCCGAAACTTTATATTCAGTTTCAGTATTTATAATTACTTCTGCTGTTTTTGATATTATTAACTCAGTTTTAATATCCTTTTCTTTCAGGATTTCAAGAAATTTAACAGCTATTTGAGCTCCAGAGGCACCTGTAATTGCTACTAACATTTGAATTAACCACCGATTACATTATCTTTTGAACTTTAAATTAAATCATTTTTCCCATTACAATCTGTGAGGACCTATATTTCTCCCAAAGACCTAAAAATTGCTTTAAACTTTCATCGCTCTGAAAAATTCTATCACGTGCTACTCGCTTAGCCTTTAAGATTTTAAGAAACTTTCGATCTAAACTTTTTTCATAAAAAGTACCTAATTTATCAGGTTTATCTCTTTTTTCTCCTGTATTAATCGCTTCAATCGCAAATTGTCCAGACATTATAGCATATGGAATGCCTTTTCCACTTATAGGATCAACTATTCCTCCTGCGTCACCAACTGCAAATACGTTATCTTCATAAAGTTTTGGTCTTAAACCAACAGGAATTAGATGAGGTTTAAATATCTCTAATTTTGAATCTTTTAAGGCCTTTTTAACATATGGCAATGACACAAATTTATCGAACTCTGTTCGAGAATTTTTAATTAGGTTTATTTGGTTGCCCCATCCAACAGTAATAGTTTCGGCTTTTGGAAATAACCACGCATACCCTATTGGAATAAGATTTTTAATCCCAAAAAACAAATGAACCGTATCCGATCCTAAGATCGTATTAATATAGGAATTTGTGGTTTTCATTTCTTTAGTAATTGTTAGAATTAAATTTTCCTTTGCAAAATAAGGCCACTTTAACATTTTTAGCGTTGGAGAAGTAACCCCATCGGCAGCAATGACATATTTTGCTTGATATTTTCCCTTTTTTGTCTTAATTTGATAGATATTATTAGATTTTTCTATATCAATTATCGGTTCTTTCTCTTTTAACACTGCTCCACTCTCAATTGCCATATCCGTTATGAACTTATCAAAAGTACTTCGCCAAATTACAGCCCCTTTTCCCTTTTTTGAAAAATCTTCTCCATCAATATGATGTAATTCTAAAGATTCAATTACTCTTGAGATTTTATCTTCAGGATAATCAATTTCTTCAACTAATTCCCAAGCAATGGCTCCGCCACATGCTTTATACCGACCATTTTCTCTAATTTGTTCCTTATCAAGTAAAAGCGTTTTATATCCCATTTCTGCACTGGCCTTTGCAGCAAAAGAACCCCCTGGACCGGCACCAATCACAGCAATATCAAAATTATTAGTCGAATTAGCCATATACTTTAAAAATAATTATAGAAT
>JBHLNT010000016.1:35490-44945 GCA_048941265.1 Promethearchaeota archaeon | reverse complement strand
GGGAAAAGTGTAGGTGACATAATTTCTCATTTTATCAACGAGTATAAAGATGAATTAGACGGGAAATTATTGACTAAAAATAAAAAAAAATTAAATTCGCAAATGCTCATCCTATTAAATGGGAAAGATGTGCAGTACATGAAAAAGTATAAAACGAAACTTAAGGATGGAGATAAGATATATCTCTCTGCGCCATTATCTGGTGGTTGATGCATATTAAATAATTTTGTTTTATTTAAGATTTAAAAACAATAATTTCTATCTTTTAATAAGTGAATAATATTTTATAGTAAGGATTTGAAATATATTATATATTAATGCAAATCTAAATGTGAATGAATATGAGAAAAATCTGCTTTATGGGGCTTGATAATGCTGGTAAAACAAGTATAATAACATCTATTACCAAAAGGTTTGGTTTTGAAGAAGAGGTCTCTGAATTAAGACCCACTAGAAAAATAAGAAGAGATACATTTAACTTTCTCGGAATTGAAATTATCCGTCTCGATTTTGGAGGTCAAGCTGTTTATAGAACAGATTATTTAAAAACACCTGGAAAATATTTAGGAGGGACAGATTTAATATATTATGTTATAGATGCTCAAGATTTTAATCGCTATAATGAATCTATTGATTATTTAGAACAGATCCTTATCTTTTTTAAAGAGGAGCAAGTTTATCCCCCTATATCGATTCTTTTTCACAAATTTGACCCTGATCTTGTTAAAAGTAAAGAATTAAATCAGAAAATACTTATGTTAAAGCAGTCATTAACAAAATTTAGTCATGCATTCGATATTTTCTTTTTTGAGACAAGTATTTATGATATTAAATCCATAATGGATAGTTTTTCAAGTGGTCTTTCTCTAATTTTCGATAAGATTGAAATGGTTTCAAATCTTTTTGCTGAAATAAGTAAAAATTACAATACGATAATGATAACCCTTTTTGATTCAAAAGGTATAACCGTTGGAGAATATTTTCGCCCACATCTTCACCTTAATGAGAAGATAAAAATCTATGACCTATACATAAAGTTGCAAAAAAAAGTAATGGCGGAAAATCGAGAATTATGCGAATTTTCCGATAAATTTGATAACGGAAAAAGATTTTCTGGTGTGATTGAGATCATGAATTTTGGGGGCTTCGATTTTTATTTGCTATTTATAATCGAAGAGGATGAACAAGATTTAGAAAAAACTATTACAATTTTGGATAAAATTGAAGCTGCAAAACCTGAAATGGAAAATCTAATTCTGCAACTCATCCAATAATAATGCAAATCCTGTCAAATATCACTTTCATTTCATAAATTTTTCAAGTTCCGCTTTATTTGGTCTTTTTTGGTTAGAGATTTGATAAATTGCTGCGGATGTAGCGTAATCCGTACATTTACTTAATATCTCTTTCAAGCTCTCAACATGTTTTTTGTCAAGTAAATCTTTTAATTTATCTGAATCTCTTAAAAATTCTTTAATTTTGGAGAAAAATGCTGTTGTGTAGCAATTATCTACGTTAATTTGATTAATAGCATTTATATCTACATCTGGAATGAAAAAATTATAATTATCTGTTTTCAAATAAACACCTCTTTTTCTTTCGTAATACAGTCGGATTTTTGCATAAGACTCAAAATCCTTATCAATTTCATCAATCGGCTGATTTATAAGTTCTGAAATAGACCTTACTATGATTTTTTTAAGCAAAGTTCGATTCAAATCATCAGGATTATAGCGGATAAAATTACTTAATCGGTTAAGTAGTTGCTCAATCAGTAAATCCTGAAAATCACACTTAAAAAATTGTTTTTTATTCATAACCTCTATCACCTATTGAAAGTATAATTTAATTAGAAACGCAGATGAGGGGATTCGAACCCCCGAGCGCTTACGCGCACCGGCTTTCCCGAAATTAATACAACTCGAGGCCGGCGTCTTACCAACTAGGCTACATCTGCTTAATAAAAAAGCTTATCTATTTCTTCTAAAAGATAATGATAATTTCTATGATGCTAAAAGCGTGAAAAATTTAAATTTTTTTCTAGTCCTTAGATTATTTACACAAATTTATAGTTAATAAAATAATTATCTCGCATATCTAAGGTCTACTAATAGTAATTAATAAAAGTAATAAATTCTAATTACTAAGAATTTGGAACATAGATTTTTATGTTTAATGAAGGATCTAGTAATTTTATTACCCCTTCTTCTTCATATTGCTTTAAAAGCAAATTCACTGTTGAAACTCTAATATCGTATTTCGCTGCGATATCTGCAGCAGTTATTGTTTTCTTCTTTTTTATATAATCATCTCTAATTTCTTTTTCAATATTTTTAGGAATAAACGCATCTCTTTCAACTATAGAAATTTGTTTAGTTCTTCCGTATTTCCGTTTTAAATTAAGTGTGGCTTTTCTTACAAGTAATTTATTATCTTTTTCGGACAATGAGAATCAACAAATAAATTGATTTTTATTAAAACTTTAAAGCAATTTACATTATTAAAAATATTAAACCAAATAAAATTTTTGCTTTATTATTTGAAATTGAATAATGAGTATAGATTTGAAGTAAAGAAAAAAAGACCAGAAGAAATTTATGAAAAAGTTACAGAGTATTTTAAAGGGAAGACTCTTCTTAATTATGCAAGATCTAAAAGTTTGATGCGTATTCAAGAAAAAATTACAATTCGGAGTTTGGAGCTTTTAGATTTAAAGAAAAAAGAGGGATTAATATTAGATGCCGGATGTGGTCCCGGCTTTACTTCGATTTATCTCAAGGAGATTGGATATAATGTTGTGGCACTTGATTTAATCTCTGAATTTTTATCCTTTTACAATATAAGGGAATTAAATCCTTTAGCTGCGGATATTAGCTTTATGCCATTCCAACCAAACATTTTTGATGCCATAATATCAATTTCAGCATTACAATGGATTTATCGAGAATTAAAAAATGAAACCATGGAATATAAGCTCATAAATCTTGCAACTTGTATCAATAATATTCTTAAATCAAATTCTAAGGCTATTTTTCAATTCTATCCGAAGAATAATTTAATTATGGAAGCAATAGGGAAAATCTTTACTAAACATACCGATTTAATAGGTGATTTTGTTATTGACAATCCCGATAATGCAAAAAAGAGAAGAATATTTTTAGTGCTTAAAAAAAGAGAATGATCATTAAGGTATGAAATTCATTTCTACTTTTTGATTGTAATGAAAGGTTTATTTTCAAAAATTTCTTGTCTTAAAAAAAATTTTGGAGTAATTATCGTGTATAATTAATCATTTCCTTGATCCATTTATAGAAAAAATTCTAAATTATAAGAAACGTTTAAAATACCTAATATTTATAACATTGTTATAGGTATATTTATCTAATAAATTTACTAAAAAAAAATTTAAATCCTTTTTTTAAAAAGGAGGAATTAAATAATGAAAGGAAAAACAAACTTAAAAAATAAAATTAGCACATTATTACTGCTGCTAACACTTTTAATGACAAGTTATTACGCTTTAAATTTTACTCGGAATAGTATAAATGACAATACAGCAAGTAAAACCAAGGATAAGGATGACATGGATTTAGATTCAATTAAAGAACCTAATTTAAGTATTCTAGGTGAAGCTGCATGGTGGAGTGATTCGTTTTATTATAGAAGATTAATAAACATAACTAATCCAGAGACTGAGGCCTTCACAAATTTTGTTACATCAATCGCATTTGATTATTCAGAATTAGTTTCTGAAGGAAAAATGCAATCGGATTTAGATGACATTCGAATTGTCCAAAATGACCAGTTAATGAAATATTTTGTCAAGAAAGATTTCAACAACACAAAACCTCAGATAAATGTAGCAACGGTTTATTTCTTAACAAATATCTCAGGATCTGAAGAATTAACGGATACCTATTTGTATTATGGTAATAGTACATGTGGAAAAGCTTTAAATTATTACATGAATACTAATTTTGGGCTAATAAGTCGATGGGATTTAGAGGATGGACCAGGATCTAGTACGGCAAAAGATTCTATTAAAAGCAATGATGGAACTCTTACAAATATGGATCCTAATACTGATTGGGTAAATGGTGAAATTAATGATTATGCCTTAGATTTTGATGGATATAATGACTATGTCAGAATTAATGACAATCCTAGTTTAACCGTAACAACAGGGCTTACAATATCATTTTGGGCTAATCGTCAAACTTCAGATAATTGGGAATTAGTGATTGGGAATGGAGGAGGCTGGTCGGAAAATGGCTATCAAGTAATGGGATCAAGTACGAGACTATATCGTTTTGAAATTCAGAATAGAACCGGCACAATTCATAAAGAAATTCTTGATACAGCTACTCAAGTTCCTAATAATCAATGGCATATGATAACTGCCACATTTGATGGCGACTATATGGCCTTTTATATAGATGATAATGAGGATATCAGAGCTAACGTTGCGAGTTTATATAGTGAAGGTCGGGATGATGTCCATTACATTGGAGATTCTAGTAATCAACTTCGAATTGGTTATCATACTTATGGTCCTTCTTACTTTGATGGTCGACTTGATGATTTAAGAATCTATAATTATGCTCTTACGGATACTGAAGTTGAATGGTTGTATAATAAATATGAATTGGAAACAAAATTAAATGAAGAACAAGGAAAAAGAGCCAGTGTTAAAGTATATGCTAAAGACAGAGACGGAAATCCTGTAATTAATGCAATTATCAATTTGGTCAATAAATCTTTGATGGATCCGATCATTGATAGTAAAATAACAAGTTCAGAGGGAAGTGTCACTTTTGAAGATTTAGAAATTGGGGACTATAATTTTAGTGTTTACCTAGAATCGAATATGATAGAAGATTATACAATTTTAGTAAATGAGACTTCTGAAGCGTATTCATTGCAAGGACTTTATAGAGAAATTGAATTAGAATGCAACGTTGGAACAAATATCTTCCAAATAACAGATATTGATGGCTTACCACTCGAATCTGGCTGGGTTGAAGTTGGGAATATTACAGATGGTTTTGGACAAATTCAAAAATGTGAGATTAATGAAACAGGAAATGCAGTATTTCAATGGCTTTATGATGAATATTCTTATAATTATACAGTCTTTTACGAGGATATAAATTATAATCCAATGATTGCTGAGTTGGCTAATGGTACATTAGAAAATCCAGGAGAGCTTGAACTTATTGAAGTTAAATTTACTACTGTAAATTTTATCGTAAAAACCTTAGATGGCTTACAAACAGTATCTGGAGCTAAAATAAGCTTAAATAAGCGGGATCATCCTGGCGTAAGCATAGTTAATTTAACTACAGATGAAAATGGGAAGGCAACTTTAAGATGGTTTAACTCTTCAGGATTAGACTCAGGAGAGATAGTAAATTATTCAATGAAATTATATTTTTTTGGTCAGGAAAAGATTTTCAACATTACTAATGATTTATTGACTTTAGTTACAGAATTTAATTTTACTGTATCTTCTGCTAGTAATTATGAATTTAGGTTTAGTGTGACTCTGACAGATTTTACAACAGAAATAACTCCATTAGTCCCAGATAGTATGGATGTATTATGGGGATCAGAATTAACTATTAGAGCCTTATTCAATGTAACTAAGGCAGGAGATCCTAATGTATACCCGATAGGTCCGGATTATGCAGATTCTATGAGATACACTATTGGAAGTATTTTATCAGGCCCGATGACAAAAGAAGAAAATAATAAGGGGAGACACATTGCTACAATTGATACTCATTATTTAGAAGGAGGTAAAGGCTATACGATTATTATTACGGCTCAAAAATCGGGATTCACACTTCCATTACCAAAAACAATTTCATTGACCGTCTTAAAAAATGAGGTTTTATTAAATCAATCACAAAATGATGATTCACCTCAAGAAGTTTATTGGCAAGAAACAGCAACAATGTCTGTCAAGCCATATGGTGAGATCTCAGAAAGTTTCATTATTCAGGATAATATTTTCGTAGAACCAAGTGGAAATAATTATTACTTTGATTTTTCTGTGCCAGATCTTTCAACAGATTGGAATTTATCAAAAGTTATCTTTAATTTATATAATGTTAGACATTATGAAGAAAAGGATGACATTTGGCTTAAGATCTTAGGCCCTGGAGGTTTTGAAAAAACATGGGATAATGATAATACAAGTAACTATTATTATTACTCTGCTGATGCCACCAATGGAACATGGGTCGATTTATTAGTCGAACCAACTTTTGATTTCAATACAATTGATAATAATTTTAACTTTATAATTCAGGGCACATTTGAAGGATCTGTTCAAGTAGTAGCTGAAGCTTTATTCACAAGGAACAAAATAACAGTTGAATATGACAAATTTAACGTTACAGATGCCATTAATGTTCCCTATGACGGAAATGGTTGGGCTATTGAGGATATAACCTTTGAACTAACAAACTGCTTTGATCCTATTACATGGAATCCAGTAAATCCTGCAGATGTTATTAGAAATATAACGATTGAAGGTTATGTTTTTGATTATTTTTATGATGTTGGAGTAGGATATGGAAAGTTCAATATCAATAATACAGTGCTTTATCCTATAGACAATCAATTCTCTTTTGTTATCGGCAATATTTCAGACATTATTTTTGATGTAGCTATTAAAGTTAATTATATACAAGGATTTTATTTCAACAATTATCTTGAAGAGTTTACAATAACTATGACACAACCATCATACGATGAAAATGATCCATTTATTATCAGTCCAGATGAGTTCAACTGGAATGATCAAGGTGCCACTTTAATAGTTAGTGATATAAATAATGGTACAGATTATTTCAGCCCATCAGAAGTCGGAATGAATATCACATTAGGTACAACAACGTATTATTTCGGAGAATATGGAACTTTAGATTTAGCACTTTTTCCAATGTATACTAAAAACACAACCCTATCTGCAATTCTTAGAGCTAATCGAGAAATTAAATTTACTCTTTCATATAAAATAAGTTATTTAAGGACAGTTTATTATGAAATAACTGGAACTGTTAGTTATGAAGTTGAAGATATGAATGGCAACGTACCTTATATAGAAAGTTTAGATTGTTATCAAATTGTCATCGATACTGATTCATTAAATGCGCTTAGAATTCCTTATGATGTTGTATTTACATTTTCTAAAAACAATTATGAACCTGGCACTAAGACATTAGATTTATTCGTAGATGAACGATTAACTTTGATTGATGGCTCGTCTATTAACCAGGCTCTATATCCGAGTATATACATTAAAGATGCTATAAATTTTACATTTTCTTATACAGATGCAGAATATCCTACAATTCCCCTTTTAGATTTAGATACTCAGAGTTATGACATGACAATTACAAGTGGAGGGCAATCGGTACCCTACAGTACAGGAAATTTATATAGCGATTCAAATAATAATTATGTCTTAGATGTCGATACGGAAACGTTGAAAGTTGGAACATATACAATTTGGGTTACCCTGTATAAACAAAATTACGAATTAAAACAAGTTATTATCTTTTTGACTGTTAATTTTAGAGAAATTGATTATGAATTAGGTGATATGTTTGAAAATGATCTAGTCAGTGTAGTAAAAGGAAAAACGGTTACACTAGAAATTAAATTAACAGATCCCACTCAAGGCGATATACCTCTTAAGGGAGCTAAGGTAGTACTAGAAATTGGAAATGATAAGTATGAATTTGAGGAAGTTGAAGATGGAGTATATGAACTTAAGTTTGACACTAAGAAGTATGAAGCCTTTTATACTTCAAATACACTTACTGGAACGATCAAGATCTCTAAAGAAGATTATATTTCTGAGGAAGTTGATATAACAATTGTAGTTGAGATGGAAGAAGTCGTTGATGGGGTTCCCACATTTTATTTCCTTATGATTGTTGGTGCCTTAGCTGCTATTTTTGGAAGTCTTGCTACATACAAATATATTCAGATTATAAGAATACCAAAATTTGTTAAGAAGGCGCGGAAATTTAAAAAGGCAATTAAATCAAAAGAGGAAGTCTCTGAATCATTATTATATCCCTCAAAAGAAGAATTTATGGTCAGAGAACTACAAGAGAAATATGATAATATTGGAGTTTCGATTAGTGAACTTTTAGGAGTAAAACCTAAAAAAGGAAAGATTCTATCTGATAAAATTGATTCAATTAAAAAAAAAGGAGGTAATGCATAAATGCCAGTCGGATTAATTGTAATGAGATGGGATGAAAGAACAGGAACCGAAGTTTTAGCTAAATATCCAGAAGAAATCAGTGTAACAGATAAAACCTTAATGCAAGTATATAGTACTCATGAATACAGCGGTGATATGGGCATGATAAGTTTAATGGTAGGGTCCTTAAATATTGCTTCATATTACTCCGGATCGGAAAAATCTTTATATGTTCTTTTACTTCTAAGCTTGGATGATGATCCTGATGCCTATGAAGGTGGATTAGCAGATGCTTCAAGAGTAATTCTTCAAACTCTTGATGATGAGTCTTTTTTATCCATGATCCCATCACTTTTTCAACGCATTTCTGTTTATCCTAATCTTAATGCTGAGCAGAGATTAGCTATTACATATCAAGATAGTGTCAAACGAATGATTATCAATAGACTCAGAGAAGAAGGCGTAGTGTCTAAATCAGAGTTAATGGTTTGGTTGAAAGATAAATATAAACAAGGATTTGTTGATTTAGACAGTATCTTAATCGATTTAATTAAAAAAGAACTAATTAAAGAAGCATCAGTAAAGGGAATGCCATCTGAATTAATTTTCCTCACAAATGATATGTTAATGGCCCGAACTCCTCCCGATAAAATAATTCGAAATCCCACGGAACATGGCCTACCTGAAAATCTTGTAAACGATTATCTGACTGTATGTAAGAAATTCTTTCAGAATTACCGTCCTTCAGAAGAAGATAACCTTAGATTAGTAGAAATTTTAATTGACCCTCAATTATATGAGATTTTAAGGCTTTTAAGGACATCGATAGTTACTAGAAGCGAACTTGAAAAACTAAAAAAGAAGGGCGTCGATGACATTGATAAAGCATTGAAAGAATTATGGGAAAATCAAATGATTCAGGTATTTCAAGATCCACGTGGAAATGAATATTATGCGTTGCTTTCCGACTTTTATCTAGCTCTTATTTTTCCAAAATATCTTTTAAACACTATCAAAATGGAATATGAGAATAAATCCAAAGCCGATAAAGTTTTAATAGAATATCTTAACGTACTGGAAGAATCGTACCTAAGCTTAAAATCAGCAGCAAAATCAAAAGAATAATTTAAATTCATATTTTCTTTTTTTTATTTTATTAACTATTATTGGATGAGATCTAAAATTTTTTTAATATTTGTTTATCCAATCTTTCAAATTAAACACTTCAAAA
>JBHLNT010000016.1:0-35480 GCA_048941265.1 Promethearchaeota archaeon | reverse complement strand
TATGTTTAAAAAATTTGGCTTTAAAAAGAATTTAAATATTAACAGATCATCTATGTTATAAGATTTGTTATAAAATTTAACAAATTTTTCATAAAAAAAATTTTGAATGTACTTTAATTTTCATACAAAAAACTTATTCATCAAAGAATGGTACATATTTATGATGAGAAAACAAGAATTTAAAACTCGATTCAAAATCTCGCTGCTTCTTTCGATGATTTTATTTACGAGCTTTTATTTGAATTTTTTGATTTTCACTGATAATGATAGAACTAATCTGGATAAAATCAAAGATAATAATAATATTGAAGATGATATAGATTTTAATCCTATAGAAACTCCCAAATCAAGTGCACTAGGGGAACATCCATGGTGGAATCCCGATTGGCCTTATAGAATTCTGGTAAATATCTCAAGTGACGCGGGCGTTGATTTGAAAAATTATGGAGTTTGGGTTGTTTTACCTTATAAAAGTCCCGAATTTATAGGTAAAGTAAATGATACATTAAAGGATATTAGAATAATTGAATATCTTAATAATAAAGCTTATGAAAGGGAATATTATATTCTTCTAAATTATAGTTATTCCTATGATCCCGGTGATGGAGAACATCAAGGAACGAGAGATGATAGCAAAGCGACGATTTATTTTAACACAAATATTTCTGCTTCCGCCAGTATCACTCCGGAAACGGATACATATATATATTTCGGTAATATGAATGTTGAATCTACTGCTGTTGAACAAGGCCTTGGATTTGTTAAAAACGGCAACTTCGATTATGTCCCTTCAGGAGATGATCCCACAGGACATCCGGAAATTTCACCTTATTCCTATGATCCTGTCGGCTGGAACTGGTCTCATAATGTCCCAGATGATATTGTGCCGTGGGGCGACATTTACGCAGATGACAATAGCGATCATCCTACCGACCCAATTGCTCTGGGAGAAGGTTATTGGCAAAATTGTTTAATTGGTACTCCTGAAAATCAAGAAAAAAAATTAGGAACCTATACATATAAATGGGGTACGAATGAGACTATCATACCTCAAGCTATTACTGATTTCTCCCGCGGAGATGATGATTATGCGGGCGTTTTATATAGCGATCCGTTTGTTGTTCCTATTGTAGGGCACGGTAATCCTTCAGTTGATAAATTATATCTTAACTTATGGAGAAACATTAGGGTTGTCGGATTTGATCGCAAGAAATCACAAGGTGATGTTGACGGTTATTTCGTTCGAATCATAAATGCTTCTGGTGGAATAAGCAGCAATCCAGATGACCACCAAATGATTAATGATTATCTCGAGATCTATGCGGGAATTTCAAATAATAATCCAGGATCTCAGGTATATAATTATACCTCAGGAACGCAGGGAAACACCCTAACAACCTATTATGGAGATTTAGAAGACCCCGTTATATTTGATATTAGCGAATTCATGGGTATGAATGTTTCGATAGAGATCGGAATGTTTGGAGATGAGGGACGCGGAAATAAAGATATGGCATTCGGGCAAGTTGATGAAATTTACTTCACTTATGATCTTGATTTATCATTGGAATTGAATGAAATACAAACACAAAAAACTGAAATAACGGTCATCACGAGAGATGTTGACGATCGAATTATAGCTAATGCAGAAGTTTCATTAGTGCAAGATGGCAATGTTCTAAAAACTCAGACAACCGATTCTACTGGGAAAACAATATTCACAAATTTAAATTTCGGAATCTATAATTTTTCAGTTAATTATACATTTAGCCCAACAAATGAAGCTGTGGTATTTAACAGTTCAAGAGATAATTATGGTACATCAGATTGGGATATATATAAAGTAGAGCAGCTTTATATATCATTTGATTTAAATCTGGATATTTGGACAATTGATTTTGAAATAGTTGATTGGGATGGTGATCCATTAGATGATGGCTACGTGAAAGTTTACAATCAAAAGGGAGGGAATATGTTGAAAAAGCTACCTCTAGATAATGGATCGGCAACATTCCGCTGGTGGAATGACACGAGATATTACTACGAGGTTTATTTTGATAATAATAAGTACACCCCTAATAACATTTTGTTAAATAGTAGCTATATTTATCGTACAGATTATGTACAGAATGAGAAATACTACAACCATGAATTAGATGTTGCTAGCTATGATATCGGAGGCAATCATTTTAGAGTTACTGAGAGGATTTATACTAAAGGATCTTTGACAGATTTTAGTACTAAAAAGTTGATTAATTTTAATATGACATTAGAAATTACCGACAACGATCTTGATAATGTAGCGATTTACTACATAGATAGGAATAATAAAACCGATGGAAACTTAATCTATCAGAATTTGACGTATACAACAGAACAATATGATTTCATTTCAATAGATCTTAGATCTGTGGATAACGACAAACTCAAAAATGAAAATTTCGAAGCCTATGGGATTCTTATTGACGTTCAGGGAACCTATACAGGTAGTCCAATTGGAAAAATTAAAATAAATACCACAGAAGCTGCCCTTATTTATAATACAACCGCACTTTCTAAAATGCATATTAGAGTAATTGATGATAGCGATGAATATAATCCAGTCCCTTATGTTAGTGTTAGGATTACAAATGGTACAAATTTAATCACAACATTAACAACATACGAAAATGGATGGGCATCTCATAAAAGTGATATATATAAACCATTTATTTATTTGATAGGTTATTCATATAATATATCATTGAGAAGAATTGGATCACCTGCCGAATTTAAAGTGAACAGCACAAATCCTCCACAATGGGAGCCTATTGGGAATGTTTGGAGATATAATTATACATTAAACCTAAATTCTATAATTATTCTTGATTTTGAGGAATCTATACCTCCAACACCTCCAGAAACTCAAATTGAAGAGATCTATGATATTTCTTTAGCAACTTGGGGTGAGGGTGTTTTACATCTAACAGTGAATGTAACATATAGAAACCTACCAACGGATGCGTGGACTTTAGTACCTGATGTGGGCATATTTATATGTTCGATACAAGATTGGGAGACCGGAAAAATAGTATTAGAAAAAGATATGACTCCAAATTATGACTCAGGAATGAATATAATGAATTATTCCATGACTATTGATTCAAGCAGCTTATCGGCAGGGACAAGTTTTAAACAATATTGGTTCATTATAGACGGAGAAATATCAGGATATCAACCACCGGAGCCTTATTATAAGAATGCTACTGTTTATGCTAAAGAAACTATATTAAGTTTACATGATTCTGATACATTTAACATAGTTTCTCAGTATGAAAAAGAATACGGAGAAATAGTTGAGTTAGCAGTAAAATTTTATAATGATACTAATAATCCGTTACAAAGTGCCACTATTACTTTTAAATGGACATTTAGTGCAACAAAACATTTTCAGATCCATCCAATTGACAGTGATTATTATTATCTCTCGTTTAATACTTCAGAAGCTTTTGCTACCTCAATATATCCAATAACAATTACAGCTTCGCTTGAAAACTATTCAATCCAAATTGTTACTTCGTATCTAAACGTTCTTGAAAGAAAAACATCACTTAACGGAAAGGTAGATTTAGTTTATATGACTAAGAGAGTTTGGGTGGAAGATGCTAATTATTTTAATTTTACCTACAAAGACATCACATACGGAGCAGATAAAATTATTAAAGATTTAGATGTAGCGACTTATACGTGGCAAAGATTAGACGATAATGGAAATCCCATTGCGGGAAAAGATGGGAGTGGAACATTAATACAGAATTATGACGGGATATATACATTGGATTTTAATACTCAAATAAAACCAGTTGGATCTTATTCTCTATATATTAACTTACAAAAACAAAATTATGAACTTAGGGCTGCAATTATTAATTTAGAGATACAGTTAAGGGAATTTGATGTGGAATTAGATGCGACTAACTTAGAAAATGATCAATCAACTGTGGTTAAGGGCGAGAAAGTGAAATTTGAGGTTAGACTATTAGATACTACACAGGGAAATATTCCATTACGAGGAGCTAAAGTAGTACTAGAAATTGGCGATAAAGAATATGAGTTTGATGAAGACGAGCCAGGTATTTATACATACACTTTTTCCACAGAAGAGATAGATGCATTCTTTACTTCCCAGACCTTAACCGGTCAAATAACCATTGAAAAAGCTAATTTCACATCAGATGAGATCGATATTACTATAGTTGTAACTATGGAAGAAATATTTCCGGGAATGCCCACACTTTATTTCATAATGCTTATAGCAGTTATTGCAGGTATGGTTGGAAGTTTAGCATCATATCGCATCATTCAACAAGCGAGAATTCCTAAACACGTAAAAAAAATCCGATTGGTAAAAAAGAAAATTAAGACAAGAGATACTATTCCAAGTATATCAATCCCTACTAAAGAACAAATGATTATGAAACAATTCAGTGGAGCATGGAAAGATCTTGATTTATCGCTCGAAGATACTTTAGGGATTAAAGAAAAAAAAGGAAAAGAACCATTAAAACTACAAGGAGGTGAGCAATAATTCCTATAGGATTAGTGGTTATGAAATGGGATCCTAGGATTGGTACAAAAATCGTAACTCGATATCCAGAAGAAATTAAATTATCAGATGCAACACTTATGCAGATATATAGTACACATGAATATAGTGGAGAGGCTGGGATGATTAGTTTAATGGCTGGACCATTAAACATCGCTTCTTATTATACAGGCCCGGATAAAGGATATTATATCATTTTACTATTAACTTTAGATGATGATCCAGATTCATTTGAGGGAGGTTTATCAGATATTTCCCGAATAATACTTCAAAATGTTGAGGATGATGCTTTCATACCAATGACTCCCTCACTATTTCGCCGATTATCAGTTTATCCGACACTTAACCAAGAACAGTTGTTAGCGATTACTTATCAGGATGAAGTTAAAAGAATGATTATTAACAGATTAAGAGATGAAGGGGTTGTGACAAAATCTGAGTTAAATATATGGCTTAAGGATAAATATAGGTATGGATTTTTTGATATTGATGCTATTTTATTTGACTTAGTGAAAAGAGAGATTATTAAAGAGGCATCAGTAAAAGATATGCCCTCAGAGTTAATTTTTTTAATAAATGATCTCTTAATGTTAAGAATACCTCCATCTAGATTACTTAAAAATCCCGTAGAAAATGGTTTACCTGAAGTCTTAATTAATGATTACATAGTTACGGTTAAAAGATATTTCCAAAATTACCGTCCATCAGAAGAAGATGCTCAGATATTAATAGATTTAGTCGTAAATCCACAAGTCTATGAAACGATAAGATTACTTAGAACAACCATCGCAACTAAAAATGTTCTTGAAAAACTGAGAAAAAAGGGTGTTGATGATATTGACGGAGTACTTAAAGATTTATGGGAACATAAATTAATCAATGTTTTTCGAGATAAGCGGGGTATCGAATATTACGCGATGGTTTCTGATTTTTGTATATCATTAATTTATCCAAAATTTCTATTAAATACTGTAATACAGGAGTATGGAGTAAAATCTAAGACTGACAAAGTATTAGTCGAATACCTAAATGTACTAGAAGATGCGTATTACGAATTAAAATCAAAGAAAAAATCAATTGAGAAAGAAGTAGAAGCTGAATAATAACAATTTTTTTTTAATTTTCTTAATTTTTTTGCTTAGCTTTATTATTTGATTTAAAATAAGAATATCTTTCATTATTTTTTAGCGATATATAGGTTTAGATCTAAAAACTTAAACTTGGCTTATCTTTTAGGTCAACATTGAAAAAGCTATTAAATAGAATGGTAAAGAATTTCTTTTTTAAATCAAAACTTCTCATATAATAGCCAAAAATTTTTCAATATTCAATTACTATTACATTCAAAAATTTATGAAAATGTGATTAATTTATGGAAACTCCGTTTGAAAGTTGTGAAAAATATTTCGATACCCCAGAAGCAATTGGCTTGGACGGGATCGATTTGGAAAAGTATATCATAGCAAGCTACATCATCAAGCGACCGAAGGGAATGAATGTAAATTACCTGGCTCGCTTTGCGGCTATTGAACAGTCGACCGGAACTTGGATTAGAGTTCCCGCTGAAACTCATGAAGTTAGAAAATATCACGTTGCACGGGTCCTTGGTGTGTACGAATTGCCAAGTTGGGAGTATGTAATCCCAAAAGGTACTGACGAACGCCTTTATTTTGCGCAGATTGGCTTTCCAATAGTTAACATTAAAGGAGATGGAATTCCAATGCTCTTTACAACAGTTATTGGAAATATTAGTATCACCCACGGATTAAAATTAGTAGATTTAGCTTTTCCAAAAGCGTGGTTAGAGGATTTCAAGGGTCCTAAATTCGGGATTGACGGTCTTCGAGAACTTTTGAAAATTCCAGAAAGACCCCTATTAAACAACATGATTAAGCCTTGTACTGGACACACTTGCGATGTAGGAGCTGATTTGTTATATCAAGCAGCTGTTGGAGGTTGTGATGTAGTAAAAGATGATGAATTAATTGCCAATCCCTCCTTTAACACATTGGAAGATAGATTATCTGCCTATATGGAAGCGCTTGACAGAGCTGATTCGGAGAAAGGTGAAAAAACGTTATATACTATTAACATAACCGGCAAATTTCCAGATATGTTTGAAAATGCGGACAAAATGATCGAAATGGGAGCGAATGCGCTGATGATTAATTACTTATCCGCAGGTTTTGAGGCAATGAGACAATTAGCGGAAGATCCTTCTATTAAAGTGCCTATTTTAGGACATATGGATTTTGCTGGAGCTTATTTTGGCGGAGAATGGACCGGAATGACAAGTATGCTAACATTAGCGAAATTACCAAGAATTTGCGGGGCAGATTCCGTAGTAATTCCTGCTCCTTATGGAAAAGCAGAAATTTTAGACGAGAAATACGAGCAAAATTTGAAAGCTCTCAGATATCCCCTTCAACATATTAGGCCAACATTACCTATGCCCTCAGGAGGGATTACTCAAGGTATGGTAGAGAAAACCATGAAGGAAGCAGGACTTGATATTTTGATCGGCAGTGGAGGTGGGATTCACAGCCATCCTGATGGTCCCATAGATGGTGCCCGCGCCTTCAGACAAGCGATAAATGCCGTAATGCAGGGGATTCCAGTAAAAGATTATGCAAAAGATCATAAAGAATTAGGTCGCGCTTTAGGACTCTGGGGAACTGGAAAAACAAAATTAATTGAATAAATTTTTTTTTATTTTTCTAATTTTAATGGTTATACTAAAGCAATCTTTTTTAGTGAAAGGTAACAAATTTAATAAAAACTTAATTTATACTAATATCTTACAATCCCCATAAAACAACATGTATTATATATGTCTAATAATTTGCTCAAAATTGGAGTAATAGGATGTGGAATGGTGGCTAATATTGGTCATCTACCAGTATATCACAAATCGCCGCTGACCGAATTAGTAGCGGTTGCGGATCCCTCTGATTCTCATCTTAAAAAAGTTCAGCAGCGCTATAAGGTGCCAAAAGCCTATCGTGATCCAAATGATTTAATTGACGACCCTGATATTGATGCTATAAGCATATGTTCACCTCATTGGGCACATGCAGTTCAAGCCATTAGAGCTGTTAAAAATGGAAAACATTGTTTATGTGAAAAACCTATCGGAATAAATTTAGAGGAAGTTGATCAAATAATTAAAGCAGTAGAACACAGCAAAGTGATATTTCAGACAGCCACTCAAAAACGATTCGATTTAGGATTCCAAACTTTAAAAGAAAAAATAATGGAAAAGGAAATCGGAGAGATCATACAGATCTCAATTTTTTGGTATCATGCTATGCCATTCTTGGAAATAAAACCAACAAATGAATTAATAAAAGAAGCAGGACTGTGGAGGTTAACAGATGAAAGATGTGGAGGGGGTGATCTTTTGGATCATGGTCCCCATTATTTTGATTTATTTCGCTGGTGGTTTGGAGAGGTAAATAATGTTAGTGCACAAATAAGATGCATACAAAAAAATAGGGTCAATGAAGATCATTCCACAATTCAATTATCATTTAAAGATAATGATGTAATAGCAATTTTTGAACGTTCTCAAGCATATTTTGGAAGCTTTTATGGAGAGGAATTAGGGCGTATCCATGGAACTAAAGGTACTTATTATTTTGATGTACCAATTGAGTATTTTTTAAAACCAATGACTCTTAAAAAATTTTTTAGAACAAGTGAAACTGGTAAACCATCAGAAGTTAAAATAAATTTTCCAAAAGATCGCTGGAATGTTTCATATGCTCGAGAGATAAGAAGTTTTATAAACCAGGTTTTAGGGAGATCAAACGAAGATGTTGGATTTCCTGAAGAGTGGATCCCCACTATTTATGACGGGAGGGCAGGTTTAGAAATAGTGTTGGCATCATATGAATCTCAACGTACTCAGAAAACAATAAAATTACCTTTGAAAGAATAGAATCCTATTGTGTGGCAGAATTCTTCTATTAAATCTTAAAAAGAGAACTTAATTTTAGAATTCTTTTGCGAATTTATTCAATACCTTTTCTTAATTCTTTATAAGACTGTTTTTTAGAATTTATGTTTTTTCAATACGATTTTTATATTACTAAATCTGTTATTCTTAAAATTATGAGAGTTTAAATGTTCGAGAATGGGATTTCCAGAAATATCCACATATTTAAGATTTGGTAATTCTTTAAAATATTCTAAATTTTCTAAGTTTTTGATTTTATTATTAGATATATATAAATGAGTGAGGTTTTTTAATTTTAACAATTCTTCAATATTGCTTATTTGATTATTTGATAAATTTAGATGAGTTAAACTTTTTAGAAATTCTATACCCGTGATTTCATTAAATTCCTTTATGTTATTTTTAAAATCTGATTTCCAGCCCCTTACTTCATATTCCACATCAGCTA
This sequence comes from Promethearchaeota archaeon, assembly GCA_048941265.1. GTDB lineage: Archaea > Asgardarchaeota > Lokiarchaeia > Sigyniarchaeales > SOKP01 > LW40-45. The sequence continues at coordinate 26,489 of JBHLNT010000016.1, read as the reverse complement.
AATCCAATTTAACAACTAAAGCATCTTCTAATTCAAAATATACAGAATAAAACTTTTTTGTCAATGCTGATATTGTTAAATAATTTATAATGATTTCAGCCAATTCCTTATGGGTGGAATTTTTAATCTTTTCTCTTTTTATCAATTTTTTAATAGCCCTCTTGAATTTTTTATTTTCGATCCTGTTTTTTTCGTCAAGATATTTGGTTTTTCTGATATTTTTAATCATATCAACTAAAACTGATTTAGATTCATTATTATTTAATTCTATTAGTGTTTGGATAATCATACATAGACAAGTGTAATCAGTTTCATATTCTACAGCCCATTTAATAAGAGAAAGAGCTTTATCAAGAAAAAAATCTTTAATATAGTTAGCTGCAGCACATCTAACTTTTGCATTTAAATCCGAGATGAATAAATTTTCCATATAATGAAAAAATTTATCATTATTAACGCTAATTTGTTTAAGCTTTTCAATACATTCAATTCGAGTATCTTCATAGTCGTTATTATCGATTAAAGAGATTAATAATTCAACTGCAGTATTTTTATTTATTTTCTTATCATTAAAATCTTCGAAAATCTTTTCAGGTGTTAATTCCATCTTCACTCAGATAAAAAAATATGTATAGCTACCTTTTTAATTATTTGAATAATCTGAAATTTAAATAGTTAAATACTTCATTCAAATAGGAGATTACTCTTTAATTTAACATCTAATTTTTTTCTAAGTTCAAGAAATTTAATGCTAGTAGCGATTTCATTTCCATGTATATCTAAAAATTTTAAATTATCCATCTTTTCAAAAAATTCTATATTATCCAAATTCAATTTATTGTTGGAAATGTATAAGTGAGTTAATTTCTTAAGGTTTAGGAGATCTTTAATAAAGCTAATCCTATTATTAGAAAGATCAAGTGATTTTAAGTTCTTTAAATTCATGAGACCAACTATTTCGGATATTTCCTCGACTTTTTCTGCATATTTTTGCCTCCATACATTTACATTCCATCCCAAATCTGATAAATCTAATTCGGTAACTAAACCATTTTCGACTTTATAATATATTGTAAAAAAAGTTTTAATCAGCGTTTCAATAGTTTTGTAATTAATTATTATATCAGCCAAATCTTCACAATGGAGGTTTTTAATCTTCTTGGATTTTAATAATTTTTTAAGAGACTTTTTAAACTTATTATGATATTGCCTATCTTTATCTATGTATTTTCTTTTCTTAATCCTCTTTAGGTCATCTAATAATGTTTCTTTAGCTTCGTTGCTGCCGATTTTAGCTAGTGTTTTAATAATTAAAATTAGGCAATCATAATTTGATTCATATTCAAGGGCCCATTTCATAGGTGAGAGTGCTCTGTCTATAAAATAATCTGTAATATATACCGCCGCGATATATCTAACTCTCTCATTTAAATCAGAAATTAACAAACCTTCTAAGACTTTGAAAAGCTTGTCATTTTTGAAACCGATCTTTTCTAATAATTTTATGCTTTCAATTCTCACATCATCATCTTCGCTGTTTTCAATTAACATTAATAAAATTTCCGCAGCACTTTTTCTATCTAATTTATTTTCCTTTAAATCTTGATAGATTTTTAATGGGGTTAAACTCATATTGATTTTAAAAAAAATTCAAATATGTATTTGATAAATCTTAGATTTTTAGTAACCAACCAATATATTATGAAATATTTTTTAATATTTACTTACCATTAAATAATTAGTAATAATGAATATTTTTTTTCATGAATTAATATTTTTTTCATAATGAGGTCAAAATAGATGGCTGAAGATAAGATTTTTTGTAGAGAATGTGGTGAGCAGATTCCCGATGAGCTATTTACTACCTTGCTAGATCAAGAACCAATTTACTGCGAATCTTGTGGAGCAGAAATTTATAAGAAAGATTATAACCTTCAACATATTCGACATATTAAGACCAAACAAAAACAAAAAACTTTAGTGGATTTATTATCAATTGCTCGAAAAAAAACCTTTGAATATAAAGATAAAATAAAATCAAAACTAAAAGAAATAAAGGAAAGACCTCGAGACTAATTTCTTGCAATTTAAAAATTTTGTCTTTCAAGTAAAACTGTAGAAGGAATATCTTCCCTCTCTTTTTAAAATTAATTTTATATTCTTTCTTTAATTTCAAAACTAAATGGACAACGAATCAACAGACCCTCAAATTGAAAAAAAAGCAAAAGTGATTTTATTTGCTTTAATGTTTGCTAATTTTATCCGTAGTTTAGGGTTGAGTATTATTGAAATTGGTTTGCCTGATTTTGTTATAAGTCTATCTGGGACACTTACTTCATATGGTATAATTATAGGAGTATATTCCATAACACAGGCCATATTTCAATTTCCGATGGCTCGAGCTTCAGACAAAATGGGAAGAAAAGTGATGATAATAATTGGAACAACAATATATATTATTGGAACCTTTTTATGTTATTTAGCTGAGAATGTTATCCAGCTTATTATCTTTCGAGCAATTCAGGGTGCAGGTGCTTATAGTTCCATTTTGCAAGCCATAGTCGCAGATCATTATAGAAAGAAACATGGAAAGGGAATGGCGTTTTTTTCCTTTTCGATGACTCTAGGTTTCTTTGGTGGAATCATAATAGGAGGTTATATCTCAAATTATTTAGGTTTCCGTATGATATTCATAATATCAACCATCTTGGGTACATTTTCATTACTTATGATTATAATTTTTGTTAAGGAACAAACTGATTCTAATTCAACAAAAAACATTGATACAGATGATGAGTTTGTAATCGAGAGAATAAAAAAATTAGAATTAAAAGTTCTTATAAGAGACAGGTATTTTAATATCATTGTAATTTTAAATACGCTCAGATGGGGGATATTTTCAGGGGTATATGTTTACTTCATTTGGCTCTTACAAATTCATTTTGATTTAGATCAAATTGAAGCCACGTATTTCTTGATGGCATTAACCTTAATTTTTATTTGCTCGGTTTTATCCGGCGGATATTTATCAGATCGATATGGAACAAAAAAAATATTGCTATATAGTCAGATTCTGATAATTATAACAGGACTATTTTTCTTTATTTCAACAGATCTTTCAATGTTTATCATAGCAGCAACTTTTATAGGGATTGGATTTGGAATGTTTCAAACTTCCGGTTATACCCTATTATCAAAACATATAGAAGAAAATCATCGGGATCTCAAAGGAAGTGCTTTCGGGATTAATAACACACTTGGCTTCATCCTTGGTGCGTTTGGACCTATTCTTATTTGTTATTTAGGTGAAATTTCAATATTTTTGCCTTTTTATTTAGTTTCATTACTGATTTTAATTACTTTTTTAATCAGTATAAAATTTATTAAACAATAATTTTGTTCCAACATTTTAATGAAAAATATACAATTATTAAAATAGGTGAAACAAGTGGAATTTTTTATTAAAAATTAGGATAATTTTTTAAGAAAATGACCTTCTCTCTTGAAAGAATTCTTTCAATATCCTCTTTAATTTATTATAAGGTTTTAAATTTCCAGAAAAAGGTTTATCAACTACTTGTTGAATTAAAGGTTCTAATAATGTTTCTACGTATGGCAACTTCCCCATATTACCTTCCGATAATAAATACATGAAAAAATCATTTTCATATTTCATAAAAGTTAAAAAACGATATTGCTGATATTTTAATTTGACAGCAATCCATTTAGGCATAGCACCTGTATTCCCTATAGTATTAGCAGCAAGAGCTTCAATTCTAGCAGTGAGAACAGATTCTTTCATTTCTAATTCCTCATCTTTATCTTCAAATTGTCCCGGTGATTCGACATATAATTCATCTCCTAACAGTAAGGATATAACTCCGATCGACTTCGAGGATAATCCTATATAATCAATTCTTAATTTATCCTCAACATAAGGAATCTCTTGATCAGTAAAGATTTCTTGCATTTTTAAATATTCTTGCAGAATAAATTTGGTTCGTGCGCCAAACTTCATTTCAATTTCATATTTATCTAGCTTGTCTAAATTATTGACATCTTTATCATCGACTAATTCTGAAAAATTAGTTGCCATTTGTTCAAGAAGCCATTTACCTTTTTTATCCGGGAACGAGCCATAGACAATATAGATGATTTCATCTTTTACAAACCATTGACACTTCTCTTTTTCATTATCTTCCTTTATAAGAAGCATTTTATCAAGTTCTCCTTCCAAAAAACCAGTAGCAATAAAATCTAAATTATTAGATAACTCCAATAAATAGAGATATTTTTCGTTGCTACAGAATAGAGGAGTTCTATCTACAGATGTGATTCCAAGTAATTTGATATATTCCCCTTTTTGTAAATCTATTTGATCTCCCTCAAGGACCAAATCTGGAGTAGTTGAACTTGTTTTGACTTTTACTTTTCCTTCTAGTTTAGAGGAGAGTGTAACCGATTTTTTTTCAAATTCTTTTGGCTGAGGTTGAATCTCCTCTAAATCTTTTCTGTCTTTCTTTTTCTTTTTTTTTTCTTTTTTCTTTTTTTTCTTTCCCTTTTCAATTGATTGTTTTAACTCAAGAAAATTATTATTACATTTGGGGCAAAGATTATTTTTTGGGTATGGTGCAACAATTTTATAATTACAATGAGGACATTCTATCGCTGTCTTTTCATCATCCTTAAAAAATAATGTTATTTTATACCAACTCAGACAAAATTTTACCGAATTAAATTCCAATTAAATATAATTGATAATTTAGATTTTAAATTTGTTAATATTCAGTTCTATAGGTCATAGATAAGTATTTACAAGATCTCTAAAAGCATCTAAAAATTTATTATTTTCTTCTAATGTTCCAATTGTAACTCTTAAGTATTGATATAATCCTGGTTTATTAAAATGTCTTACCAGAATCTTGTATTTATCTTTCAGATCCCATAAAAATTTCAAGGCAATAGATTTATCATCGAATTTTATGCATAAAAAGTTAGCATCTGAAGGTAATACCGTAATTCCATTATAATTATTTAATTCTTTGGATAATCTATTTCGTTCTTCAATGATTTTTTTATTTTGCTCATATAATTTGTCTCGATATTTAATACATGAAAGAGCGGCGATTTGTGCTAAATAATTAGTATTATATGGCAATTTTACCTTATTCATTTCTTTAATAATATCAGCATCTGCAAGAGCATATCCAAAACGCATTGATGCTAATGAGAAGGTTTTGGAAAACGTACGAGCCACAATCAGATTTTTTACTTTTTTTAATAGAGGTAAACTAGTTTGATCTGAAAAATCTGCATAAGTTTCATCCACAACCACTATTCCTGAAAAATTGCTGCAGATCTTTAAAATAGCAGCATTTCCATATGATTTTCCGTTAGGATTATTTGGTGAATTTATGAATAATAATTTTCCGCTAACTTTCGCTGAAAAAATAGATTCTGGAAATGAAAAATCATCATTTAGCTTTATCTCATTTATTTTAGCATTATATAAAGATGCCAATACTTTATACAATCCATATGAAGGATAAAAAAATACAACCTCATCTCCCGGATCTATAAAAACTTTAAACACCGTATCTAAAATTTCATCACATCCATTTCCTACAAAAACTGTATTCCTATTCGTAAGAGTATCTTTATCCCTCAATAATTGATTTAACAATGCCTTGCGAACTTCAAGCGCTAAAGGATCGGGATACCGGTTCATCCGTACATCAATAGCATTTTTAATATCCTCCAAAATTTCGGGAACTGGAGGATATGGATTCTCATTGGTATTTAATTTGATCCATCCATTATCAGTAGGTTGCTCGCCAGGTTCGTATGCAGAATATCTTTTGAGAGAAGCTCTAAGTAGATTATTCAAATCCATTTATATTACCTATATCTCTAATTTAAATTAATAATTTACACGGTATTTCTAAATAATATTATATAATAAGAAAAATAGCAATAACATTTAATTTTTATTACGTTATCTTTCTTCAATTGATTTTTTATGAGCGAAAAAACCTTCGAATTCTGCTATTGTGGATGCTGAATTACTAAGTTTTTTAAGTCCCTCTTTATCACATTCCAAAATTTCTATAATTTTTAAAAAATCATAGACGTTCAAACCTGAATATTGTGTGGCTTTTCCCCCAGTTGGCAATACATGGTTTGTGCCAGCAGAATAATCTCCTAAGGGTACTGGAGTATGAGGTCCAATAAAAATTGCTCCTGCATTTCTAATATCCGGTAAAAGCCTTCTGGGGTTATAAACTAAGATTTCTAAGTGTTCCGGCGCTATTAAGTTACTTAATTTACAACATTCCTCAAGATTTTTAGCTTTAATCACCAATGAATTGTTCTTCAATGCATGCTTTATGATATCTTTCCTAATTGATTGGTTTAAGTAATATTCTAAATTATCTTCAATTTTTTTAATCAATTCCTCAGAGTTTGTGATAATTATACCAATATTATCGGGATCATGCTCTAGTTGGGAGAGAAGGTCAAGGATAACATATTTAAAATTAGCATTTTCATCAGCTATAATTAATATTTCAGAAGGGCCAGCGGGATTATCTATGGCAATATCGTTTGATAGAAGTTGTTTAGCAGCATTAACCCATTTGTTCCCCGGTCCAATTACTTTTGGCACCTTAGGGATTGTTTCAGTACCATAGGCCATAGCACTTATGGCTTGTGCACCTCCAACTTTAAAGATTTTGTCGATTCCAAATTCTTTAGCTGCCACAATAATTTCTGGAGCAACATTTTTATCTTTTTGCGGAGGGGTGCATAAAATTATGGTTTTTACACCAGCAACATAAGCAGGTGTAGCTGCCATTAAAACGGTACTTGGATATATTGCACGTCCTCCTGGAATATAAATCCCTATTGATTCTAAAGGTCTATAAATTTGACCCGCATTAATCCCTTTCTCTATTTCAATTTTCCAATCTTCCCTTAATTGTGCTTTATGAAATTTTATTAAATTTTTTTTCGCATATCTGAGTGCTTCTAATAATTTTTTATCAATTTTTTCATAGGCATCAGTTATTTCTTTTTCAGTAACTCTGATTTCTGATTGATTTATTTCAACCTTGTCATATTTCTTAGTGAAACTTATGATTGCTTTGTCTCCATTTCGTTTAACTTCATTGATAATATAGAGGACCTCTTCCTTAATCTCATGTAATTGCGTAGATGTCCTTGGAATAAAATTAGAAAGAGTTTCTTCTGAAATTTGATTTGAATTGATTATTTTTAATAAATTCACAAAAACCATCTTTGATTTTATTTAATTAACTCTAGGGGTAAAATCTGTCGAGGTTCGTGTACAACTAATCCTTGTGCGTATTTTCTTAGCATTGGTATTAAGCTTAAAAATTCATCTTTTTTAATAATAGTATTTATTGCAAACCATCCATCCGTGTCCTCTCCAGCCAGTTTTGAAATTGTCGGCCTCTTTAGAGCGGGTAGTTTTCTTAAAATTTTATTCAAATTTTCCTCTCTTACATTCATAAAAATATGAAGCTTTTTTGAGGCTTCTATTACGCCGAGTAATAATACCTTTAAATCCTTTATCTTCTCTTTTTTCCATTCGTTTTTTAAAGCATATTTATTGGCAATCAGCACGGCAGTAGAACTATCAATTATATCAACAATTTTAAGATTATTTGCTCTTAAAGTTGAGCCTGTTTGGGTATTATCTATTATGGCATCAACTTCTTCAGGAGGTTTTGCCTCGGTTGCACCAAATGAGAGAAAAATCTTAACCTTATCATTTTCTCCCCAGGTTTTCCAAGGAGTAATTACTAATGGAGCTTTATTTCCATAAAGTTCTTTGTATGTTTCATTACTTTTTAAATAATTCAAGGAAAGGGTTAAATACTCAGTTGATATACGTAATACTTTCTTATCATCATTAAATTTTTTGATAAGTTCATTAACCGAATTTATTTTATCCCATGTACTTGGAACACAGAAAACTATTTTTACTCCGCCAATTTCCAAATCCAAAATAACTTCCACATCTGCATTAGTTTCTTTTACCCAGTCTATTCCTGAAATCCCTACATCAAATTCATCTTCACCTACTAAATAATTTGGAATTTCTTGTGGACGTAATAATTTCACATATATTTCCGGATCGCTAATAGAAGGTCTATAGTCCCTACTAGACGCAAAGCTTAGTTTAAGACCAGCTCTTTGAAAAAAGGAGGAAACCACATCCTGTAAACTACCTTTAGGGATTGTTAATTTTAGAATATTGTTGCTCATAGAAACTCATCAATCAAATTTATATTAAATTATTATCTTATTTTTTAGTATTGTAATTATTCAAAGATTATAGCTTTTTTGGTTGTTGTTAACTCATTGTTAAGATATTATCAAATATTTTTTTCAAAACTTAATTTTTAAATAAATAAACACTATGTTATTTTTATAATATTAATTTAGGTTGACTTGAAAAAACAATTAAAGTTGTTGAGAATTAATTATGGAATTCGCATTGATGTTTAATGTATTAGAGGGCGGAGTGGTTGATCCAATAAAATGGAGCAAAGAAAATTTGTTACCTGAACGTTCAATCATTGTGCTGGATGAATCAAATCAAGCAGTATGGTTATGGCATGGGTCAAAACAAGGATTAGTGGCACGTCGAACAGCATTAAGACAAGCTGAATCGTTAAAGGGTCATGGATACACGGTAGGAAAATCAATTATAGGTCGAGATATTAAGACCATCAAAGAGGTGGATCAAAGAAAAATAGGAAGAGATCCTGAGACCGATAAAGTAAATCAAGCTTTTGAAGAAGTATTAGATAGGAAATACAAAGAATTGGATAATTTCGTAGTAACTTTTTCAACTGCTGGAGTTGAAGCAGCAGAGATTAAAGTCGTAGCAAAACCAACACCTAAACCAGAACCTCAACCCACTGTTAAACCGGAGCCGAAGCCTGTAGTCTCAGCACCAACCCCTACTACTTCAAAAAATATTGTAGCATCGGAATATGAATCTGATGAACCCTTACCCGCATCAAAACCTGCTGCAGAAGTTAAAGTTGCATTACCCAAATTGAAAAAAGCTGAAGAAACACCTACAGAACAGGCAAAAGTAGCATTTGTTCTCAAGGCAGTAATAGAATATTTTAGTGATTTATGGGTCAGTAAAAAAAATGATGGAAGCTATGCTGTAGAAATGATGGATGGTCCAGTATGCCAATTTTCGATCAAGGATGGATCTATTAAATTTTCAGCCAATTCATTTTCAGGGATTAATCCGAATATTAAAACTGGAATACAAAAGAAATTTGTTGAACTTTCGAAATTAATAACATAATTTTTTTCTTAATTTTTTTTGAAGTCCGAGCATGCATTTTTTAGGGATTTTTGATATTATCTACTCATATAGAATAAGTTAATATTCATTGATAATATCTTATGTAGATTGTTTATGAAATTCAACAAACTAGCAAAATTATTTTCCCAGTTAGAAGCTACTACAAAAAGGCTCGAAATGACAGATATCTTATCAAACTTCTTTAAAAACATTAAAATAAACCATGAGATTGAAGATTTAGAGCAAATTATTTATTTATTACAAGGTCAATTAGTATCAAATATAAAACAATTTCCAAAAATGGGTATTGCTGAAAAAATGTTAATCGAAGCTTTATCTATCCATTCGGGCATTGAAAAAACTAAAATAAAACAGATCTTACTTAAAAAGGGAGACATCGGAGCGACAGCAGAAATAATTTTATCGAAACAACAGAAAAAGCAAAAATCCTTATTAGATTTTGATAAAAATGGTAGTTCTGGTCAGAGTTCACTAGAAATTTCAGAACTTTATTCCGAATTAAAAAAAATAGCTCAAACGGAAGGAGCTGGTTCTCATGATATCAAATTAGGGATATTGCGAGGGCTCATGAGAAAATGCTCTCCATTAGAAACGAAATATCTATTAAGAATAATAACATCAACTTTAAGAGTTGGAGTATCAACTCAAACTATTATTGATGGTCTCTCAATTGGATTTACAGGATCAAAAGAAAATAGGGACCAAATAGAAAAAGCCTTTAATTTACATCCTGATTTAGGAGATGTAACAAAAATTCTGGCAGAAAAAGGGATTAATGAAGTTAAAAAAATTGGAATTTCATACGGAATTCCTGTTAGAAGTATGCTTGCCTCACGTGTTCCCTATTTAGAGATAAAAACTAGATTAGGGACTCCATTTACTGCTGAATATAAATTAGATGGAGAAAGATTACAAATCCATAAACAAGGTGATGAGGTATTACTTTTCTCTCGAAGGCTACTAGAAATTTCTGATCAATATCCAGATGTATGTAAAATCATAAAAGAAAGTATAAATGCAGATAATATTATTATTGAGGGAGAAGTGGTGGCAATGGATCCCTTTTATGAAAAAATGCTTCCATTTCAGGTTTTAAGTAAACGAAGAAGAAAATATGACGTTGCAGATATCTCAAAAGAAGTGCCTGTATGTGTATTTCTGTTTGATCTTTTAAAATATGAAAATCAGTCTTTTATTGAAAAACCATTTCCAGAACGTCGCGAAAAGCTTGAGCAAATAGTTAAAGAGAGGGATGAGTTAAGATTAGTTAAATCTGTGTTAATTAATAAAACAGATGAGCTATTAGATTTTTTCAATGAAGCTAGAAGTGCAGGTACTGAAGGAATCATAGCCAAATCAATTAAAGTAGATTCTCTTTATCAAGCTGGAAATAGAGGGTTTTTATGGATAAAAATGAAAGGCTTAGAAGGAGGTAAATTAAAAGATTCAGTAGACGTTGTATTGGTTGGAGCTTTTTATGGAAGAGGTCGCCGAAAAGGAGTGTATGGGACATATATAGGTGCTGTTTACGACCCGGATAATGATGCTTTTGAAGCTTTTACACGGATCGCTTCAGGATGGACGGATGAGATAATGGACACTTTAAAGAAAGAAATGAAGCAATTTGAAATAGACAGAAAACCTAAGTATGTAATTTGTGATGATGAGCCTGATCAATGGTTAATGCCTGAAATTGTGATCGAGATTATTGGGGATGAGATTACAATAAGTGATAAATTTTCTTCATTAGGATATTCAATGCGATTTCCAGTTTTTCAACGTTTTCGTCCTGAAAAAGGTCCAAAAGATATAACAACTGTTAATGAGATAAAAGAATTATATGAGACTCAATAGTTGCAATATTATAGTCTTAATAATAAATTTGAACACCATTATTTTCTAACTCTTCTAGTATATTTGAAATATCATTAAATTTATTATCATTTAAATATAGCTCATTTAAATTTGATAATTTTGTTAAAGATTTTGGAATTGTTTTCAAATAGTTTCTCGAGATATTAAGATATTGAAGTGGTGACAAAGATCCTAAGGACTCAGGAAGTTCTACTAATCTATTATCACTTAAATTTAAACTTTTTAAGGATTTTAAAAAGCCAATAGATCCAGGAATAGAGGTTAATTCATTTCTCTCCAAATCTAAAATTTCAAGGGAATCAAGTGAACCGATAGTTTCAGGAATAACTCCCAAATTGTTCCAACTTAAATTAAGAGATTTTAATGAGAATAAAGACCCTATTGAATGGGGTATTATATGCAACTTATTATCATGTAAATTCAATTCCTTAAGAAGATTTAAATTCCCGATGGTTTCTGGCAATTCTTTTAAATCATTAATTCTTAGATTAAGGATTTCTAAGGAAATTAATAAACCTAAAGTATCGGGAAGGGATTTAATTTCATTCTTCCAAAGTGACAAAGATTTAAGAGAAGTTAGTGATCCTATAGTATAAGGGAGTTTTTTAATATTATTAACATTAAAATTTAAATTTTCAAGCAAAGTTAGCGATCCAATCCAATCTGGTAATTCAAATATTTGATTATATCTAAAAATTAGTGTTTTAAGAGAAGTAAGATTCTTTATGGCTTCTGGTAAATGTGTTAATCCTTTAAAAATAAAGTCTAATTCTACAATTTTACAGGATTCAATTTTAAATTTTAATCTCCAGTAAGTTTTTTTTAAGAATAATAGGGTTAAGTAATTAATTAAAATATTAGCTAATTCCGCTACTGTAAAACTCTCGATTCCATTCAATTCACGTAATGTTTCAAATCCAATTTTAAATTCTTTATTTTCAATTTTCTCTACTTCGGTAAGTAATACTAGCTTGGATATCTCATCTTCTCGTGAAACAATATTGTGAATTATTTCCAAAAGGGTTAAATAAATCGTTTTTAAGCATAAAGGTGAATCCTCATGTTTTAACGCCCATTTCATTGGCTCTAATGCTTTATCTAAGAAAAGGCTTCTGAGCATTAAAGCCGCTGTGTTTCTTACCTTTTCACTTGAGTCTGAAATTAATAAATGTTCTAAATGTTTAAATGTTTTAACATCATTTATTCTGATATGTTCCAATTCCTTAATACTCTCAACTCTTATTTTTTCTTTATCACTATTATCTATTAATGAAAATAATAAATCTACTGCAGAGAATTTATCTAGATTATTTTTTAAATATTCTTCGTAGATTTTACTGGGCGTTAATTCCATTTTTTTATTTCACATTGCATATTATTTTTATATATAGATAATAACTCCTTTTTTTTCCAAGTATTTAATGGATTCGGGAAGTTCAGTGATATATTTATTAAAATTTAAATTTATAACCTTTAGAGATGTGAGATTCCTAATTGAATCGGGAAGATTTTTGAGTTTATTTCCCCATAAATTTAATTCTTCTAAAGATGTCAGAGAACCAATCCAATCGGGGAGGTTTGTAAAGTTATTCCAACTTAAATTTAATTTTTTAAGACAATATAAATTTCTAAATGATTCTGGTAGTGTAGTAAGTTGATTATTTCGCAATGTTAATTCTTCCAAAGAACTTAATAAACCTATAGAATTTGGGAGTTCACTAAGATTATTATCGTATAAATGTAATTCTAAGAGAGAAGATAATGATCCAATCCATTCAGGAAGTTTAAATAATAGTTTATTTCCTCCCAATCCCAAAATTTTTAAATCTCTGAGATCTTTCATCCAAATTGGTAAAAATTTTAGATTATTTAACCCTAATTCTAATTTCTTAAGAGATGAGATCTGCTTTAGAGAAACGGGAAGTTCATCTATTTGATTTCCATGAAGATCAAAGACTTCAAGAGAGTATAAGTTATGAATTGTCTCGGGGAGAGATGATAATTTATTGTGTCTTAAATCTAATATTTTTAGATTCTTCAATAAGCCAATAGATTTTGGAATGTTTTTTAAATTATTATATCGTAGATAAAGAAATTCTAATAGATTTAAATTACCAATTGATTCTGGCAAACGCTTAATGACATTATTACTCAAATCTAGATATTTAAGTGATGAAAGAGAGCCGATTGAGGTTGGCAATGATGCGATTCTGTTAATTTTTAAATCGAGTTTTTTTAAGTATTTTAAGACACTTATAAAATCCGGGAGGTTTTTTAAAATATTCCATCCAAAAATATTGCTACTAATACAAGATAGATCTAATTCAGCAACAAATCCATTATTAATTTTATAGCTGATTTTCGTAAATTTTTCTTCAAAATTCTTAATTACAATATAATTATTAACAATATCAGCGAGAACCTGATTGGAAAGTCTATTAAATTCTTCATTTTTAAAGAATTCATTGATACTTTTTTTAAATTGATGATTTTCAATTTTTTTCATTATATTAATTAAAAATTGTTGAGATTTTTGGCTCCTAATTTCACCTAAAGTCGAAATAATTATGATTAAGCAATTTACTGATGTTTCATGATGATAAGCCCATTTCATTGGTTCAAAGGCTTTATCAATAAAAAGATTTTTGATAGCTCGTGCAGCTTTATTTCTTACATTCTCATTTGAATCAGATATTAGTAGATTTTCTAAATGGTTAAACACATTATCATCTTTAGAACCAATTTTTTCTAAGAATTCTATACTTTCAATTCTAATGTCAGCAGTATCTGAATTGTCAATTAATGAAATTAATTGATCTACTGCATTCATTGCGGCTAAATTTTTATCAGTGTACTCTTTGTAAATCTGTTTTGGAGATATTTCCATTATTCTAGTTCAATAAATTGCTTTATTATTTTTAAAGTTTTGATTTTATTTTATAACAACACGATTTTTTATACAAAAATATTGAATTGAAAGCTATAGACTAATTTTAACCCCTCTCTTTTCCAATAACTTTAATGAATCAGGCAGTTCTTTTATATTTGTAAAATTTAAATAAAGATTTTTGAGAAATTTAAGTTTTATGATCGAATCTGGAAGAGTATTCAATTTATTACCCCATAAATTTAATTCTTCCAGAGAAGTTAGAGCTCCTATCCAATCTGGAAGCTCTCTTAGGTTATTCCATGATAAATTTAACCTTTTTAGATAAATAAGATGAGTTAATGAAAATGGAATTGATGAGAGTTTATTATTTCTAAAATTTAGGAGTTCAAGAGAAGGTGGTAATGAATTATTATTTGGAATTTCAATTAAAAAGTTATCATGTAAATCTAACTCTTTGAGAGAATTAAGATTTTCAAACCATTTTGGAATAGTGGAAAAATTATTTCTTTCCAATCCTAAATTTTTCAAGGATTTCAGAACTTTAATACTTCCAGGAATTTCATTAAAATTATTTCCACCTAATTGCAGCTCTTTCAGACTTTTAAGATCAGCTAATGCTTTAGGTAAGTGTGTAAGCTTGTTTCCCTGTAAATCTAAAATTTTGAGTTTTTTTAAAGAGCCAATAGAATCAGGCAGATTTTTAAGTTGATTTGATCTTATATTTAAATATTCAAGATTTATTAGAGTACCAATAGAATCAGGCAGATTTCTCAATTTATTGAATTTCAAATTTAACGATTTTAGTAATTTTAGGGTGCTTATTGATTCTGGAAGTTTAATTAACCTATTATAACTTAGATTCAGCTGTTCGAGGGAGAGTTTTTTATCAGGTTTTAAAGGTAATCTCATCAAATCATTGTTACTTAAATCAAGATTTCGCAGAAAAGAGAGAGATAATATAGATTCCAAATAATTCGTTAATTTATTAATACTTTGTACATCAACATTGGATAAATCTAAATTTATTACCGAACCACTTTTATTTGATTCAAATTTAAGATATCCAAATTTTATCTTTAATGAAGAGATTATATAATAATCAATGAGCAATTCAGCGAGTTCCTTATTAGAAAGTGAGTTTATATTATTTTCTTTGAATATTATTTTAAGATTATATCGGTATTTTTTTTTGTTAATTTCACTTATTTTGTTTAAAATAACGTATTTAGCTTTATTATCATCAATATTTCCTATATTTGAAATTGTATTTGTTAAGCAATTTAATGATTTTTCATGTTCCAAAGCCCATTTTAGTGGAGATAATGCTTTGTTTTCAAATAAATCTGTTAAGACATTACCTGCTGAATTTCGAATATTCTCATTAGAATCAGCGAGTAAAAGGTTTTCTAATATTGAAAAAACCTTATTATTTCTAAATCTAATTTTTTGTAAAGTATTGATACTTTCTAGTCTAACCTCTACCTCATCTATATTTTCGATTAATGAGATTAGAATTTCTGTAGCTGAAAGTTTATCTATTTTGCCTTTTTTTAAATTCTCATATACTGTTATGGGCGACTGGACCATATTTCGTTTTTCTTCTCGCAATCAATAAGTCTAATAATATTGTAAAATATTAAATCCTTTCAATTCAATTCTAATAAAACAAGAATTTGACAAGAAAATGGTATAATTTCAAAAATTTCAAAAATAAAATAAATTGTATATAAAAATGAAAAAGTGAACATCTCAAGCGATAATAGAAACTTACTTATTAATATTACCCCTGTAATTAAGTAAAGTTATTTAAAAATGACATAAATTAGATCCTCTCAATCATCATCCCACCCAGAATTATAGGTCCTCCAGTAGAATTATATATTTTTTCTGCCCTCTTCAATTTTGAAGGACTATCTGAATAGATCTTGAAAATTAAATCGCCTTCTTTAATTCGCGCGCCCTGCTTTTTATAAAGTTTTACTCCCGAAGTTCTTGAATTTGGACAGCCTGCTGCTTTTGCAATTTGATTAATAATCGCATTATTCACTTCAGTTATGTGTCCCTCTTTAGTTGCCGTAAACTTTTTCTCATGTGGTCCTAATTCAATATCATCTGGTAAAATATTAGGATTTCCGCCCTGTATCTCAATGATTTGCTTCATTTTTTCATAAGCTTTACCAGTTTTCAAAATTTCTTTTGCTAAATATTGACCTTTTCCTTTTTCTGCTTTTCCTCCCATTTCAAGAAGTATTCCTGCAAGAGATGTTGATTTTTCAATAAGAGAATTAGGTCCTGCGGAATAATCTCTCAATAATGTTAAGGCTTCCTGAGCCTCAATCGCAGGACCAATACAATGACCAATAGGTTGATGTGCTAATGTTAAGGCACATTCAGCTTCAATTCCTACATTTCGGGCAATTCCTTTAAAAATATGGGCAAAACTTTCTCCATCATTAATAGTTGGAAATTTCGTTCCTCCACCAACTGGAATATCTAATATTAATTTCTTAACCCCCATAGAAAGTTTTTTTGTTAAGATAGAGGGAATCATTAAACCTACTGGATCCATACGTAAGGGGCGCTCAATCTCAATTAAGATATTATCGGCAGGTGAGATATCTAATGCCCCTCCCCATACGATACATGCTTTTTCTTTCGAGATAATTTCTTTCACTTCTTCAGAATTAAAAGCAACTGGAGCTAAAACTTCCATACTATCTGCGGTTCCGGAAGGTGATGTAATAGCACGTGTACTAGTTTTTGGAATAATTAATCCAGCAGCTGCCACAATAGGTACGATTATTAAAGATACTTTATTGCCTGGAACACCACCAGTTGAATGTTTATCATATACGTCCATGCCAAAGTAAAAAATTTCCCCGCTTCTAGTTTCAGCTAAGGTTAAAGCGGTCATCTCTTCGTTATCCATATCATTTATTTTCACGCTAGTTATAAATGAAGCCAATTCGATTTGGGAAAGATGACCTGAGACTGCATCTGAGATGATTCTATTAATTTCTTCACTAGTTAATTTTTCACCTCGAGTTTTTTTCCGAATAAATTTAAATGAATCAGGAGGATCAATAGGTTTTACTGAGACAATTGTATTTTCTTCTATATCTTTAATAGTATCTATAAATATTCCAATCTCTCCTGGAGCAACTATGGTATCGGAATAAGAAATTTCTATAATCGCAACCCGAGATTTATTGTTTATCGATTTAGATTTAATATTTTTAATAATAATTCGTTCACCGGCTTTTTGACCAAGTTCAGCAGCATCTTTAACATTAATAATTACATCTTTGGTATTTCCTGTCTCAAAATTGATTTTTTTTACTTTTAGCTTCATTTTTTTCCTTATTTTTAGTTTGATTTCAGATTATTGATATATGAAAAAACAGATTTAAAATTTTATTGGTATTAAAATAATTTGAAATATTCTGACATACTGTTAAAAATTTTGGCTATCCATAAACTTTTTATACTAATAATTTTATTATCTTAATACAGTCAAGGGTCAATAAATCGTATTGATCAACAAAAAATAACAGGTTTAAAATTAGAATAATTTTGGAGATTAAATTAGAATGTCTCAGTTAATGTCTCAAATGATATACAAGATCTGCATTCTTGGGGATGGGGGGGTTGGTAAAACAACTCTGATTAACCGTTATCTGACGGATGTTTTTAAAGATAACCTAAAAATAACAATTGGTGTTAATTTTTACATAAAAAATTTAGAATTTAATGGACGGGCGGTTACTTTACAAATATGGGATTTTGCTGGGGAAGACCGTTTCAGATTCATTCTTCCTAACTATTTATTAGGGACAGCTGGCGCAATTTTCTTGTATGATATCACGAGGTTTTCCAGTTTTAGAAATTTTAACAGTTGGATGGAAATTTTTGAAGAGGGTGGTAAGAAAAATGGATCAAAAATTCCTCTATTAATGGTTGGAAGCAAAAAAGATTTGGAATATAAAAGAGCTGTTAGCTTTGAGGATGCACAGGAAATTGCCGAGTCCTTTAATGGAGTTTATGATTATCTTGAATGTTCCGCTAAAACGGGTGAAAATGTGTCTTTACTTTTTGAAAGACTTACCAATCTAATTATAACCCGTCCTAAATAGAGGGACATTACGAATTTCGAATTCTATTAAAAATCGATTGAAATATCTCCTTTAGCAATTTTCTCTATCAGTTCTAATAGCACTTTTACGACTTTATCATTCGTACTTTTTATCTGACTTTTAGGTTGTAATGGAAAACTTGAGGTTATTCCATATCCATTTATTATAATACTTAACATATAGTAAAGCTGCACTAATTTTAATGGAGATTGGACTATTTTCGGATTGGAGTTTTTTATTATATCCATAAATGCTAATCTCACATACTTATTAAAGGTTTCAATCAGTTTAATAAAGCTGGTATGATCAGAATCAGAGGGAATTTGTGATTTGATATAATCAATATTAAATCCATTGTTGCTAATTAATTCTTCGCCTGATAAATTTAATTCTTGTAATTTAGCTAAAAAATAGGTGTAAATCCTAAAAATTAAAGGATTTTTATGTAGTTTTTTGAATAAGAGCTTTGCCATCAATAGAGTTTCATCATATTCTGATTTAGGATTGGCGGATCTTGACAAATATTTAGTGCAAATTTCATCTAATTCTTTATTGAAAATTCCAAAATAGACATCCTCTTTTTTATTAAAATAGTTATAGATTGTCGCTCTACTCAATGCAACCTCATCAGCAATATCATTCATTGAGATATCTTCATAAGGGTGGTTTGACAATAAATTTATCGCTCCATCAAGAATAACATTCTTAACACGTTCTATTTTTATCTGTTTTTTTGTTAATTCTAATTTTTCTTCTTCTGTTGGTATTATTACCACTTCAATTTTTTTGATTTTTTATTTTGATACTGTATTTAGTTGTAAGTTAAAAAACCACAATGTATAAAATTTAATATGAAATATATAAATTTGTACTATTTATTGTATTTCTAAACATATTGCAGAAAAATACTTCATGTTTCCAGTTTATATTTTCATTAGAACTAAGGGATTATCTATATTTTTAGTAGGACCTATAATTAATTTTAATTTTTTTAAAATTCAATTCAATTCGAGTTTTAATGAAGATCTGTCAATTAAAGAGATATTAGAAATAATCTCGCGTCATATGATCCTGTTTTTTATTATTAAATATTGAGACTTTAACATTTTTTCGTCTCTATGATACACCTAAAATTTTTACTGCGTGAACTTTTAAGTTATTAGTTCATGATTATGTTAATTGTAAATTTAGTAAACAAATTGTAAAAATAATCAATATAAGAATTAAAAAAAATACGGAATGATAAAACAATGCTTAAAAGTCTTTTAAAAAGTAGAAAATTAGAAAAACGAGCAAACATCAGTATTCTTGGTCCGTCCCAATCTGGAAAGACTACATTGGTTAAATTTCTAGAAACAGGGATGCCCCAATTAGAAGTTCCTTTGTCTACGCTAGGGATTGAAATCCGGCAAAGAGGTGTTGAAATTGCTAATTGGCGGTTTCAGCTGATTGATGTGGGTGGCCAACAAGTGTACCAGGAAGTATTCTGGGAACTTGCTGTGGAACAAGCGAATTCCTTTATCTATCTAATTGATGCGACGGTGAGACCGGAAAATCGGCCTGAGATTTTCGAGTTTCAAAAACAACAGTATATCTATGCCATGGATCTTATTCCCGAAGACGCAGTAATCCTGATCTTGCTGAACAAACAAGATTTAGTAGACGAAAATCCAATTAATCCGAAGGAATTTGGAAAAATTTACCCTCTCGATAAATTAAAGGCACGGACAGTGGCGTTTTTACCATCTTCCGCTAAGTTTGGGAATGGTGTTGAAGATGCTATGCTGTGGTTTGTAAGTGCAATGGAACGCAGTAATGTATTTTAAAAATAACATAGAGTTGAAAAAAACATGGTTAAAGAAAATTCATTGTCTTTACAAGATAAAACCCTCAAATACGGGATTATTAAAGTTACACGCGAATATACCGGCGTTGAATTTATCGAAAGTACTTTGTCTAAGGATGAGGAACAGATGATACTTACTTTAATTAATGTGAGCGATCCAAATGAAACATTCTCAAACATTATCACTAGAAATGGTACAGCATTCTATCTACAATATGTTGGGAATCCAGAACATGCTCTGATAGGGATTCTTCTAGCCTCTACCGACAACCTCACGGATAATTTGGCACTTTATCCCGATACCAAAACATTAAATGAGTATCTAAATACTCATAGTAAATTACCAAATGTTAACATCAATACGGATTATTCAGTATCAGATCTAGCGGAACTGAAAGGATTAAACGGGCTCTTATTTGCGACTCTAACAGGTAGTCCGATAATAGCGTTAAGTAATGAAGAACAGAGGACCAAAAAACTATTTTTAGCCCTCCTTTCACTTCTACCTTCTGAATTAGCCAAAAATACTTTAATGGCTACATATACCGAGAGCTTTTCGGACGATTTCAAATTGATCGGAATGCCTACTAACCAAGAAACGGAGATAATAGTCGAACAGCACATGGACAAACTTACTATTGTAGATTTTGAGAACCAAGAAGTTTTCTCTTTGTATGAATCTCATGTCACAGATCTACTTGCTACAGCCATTCAATCCAACGATACAGCTAAAATAATCCAAGTTCTCTCTGAAATCTATGAACAGGCATGGCGTGTTAAAGAGATCGTTAAGAACTATAAAGAAAAAGGTATTATTCAAGATAATGCCATTGTACCAGAAGCTGCTGATATATTTCACTGTTCTAACGCAGATGCCGAATTTTATATACTACTCGGAAACAGAATGCTGACAAAACCCGTAATTAAAGAAAGGAGGATAAGGTGAGCTACAAATGACGACAATTTTAGATGTAATAAGAGATTTTTTCCTCTTTCGGATTGAGAACCCCATTCTCGGCTTTGGGAGCAATGCGAAGGGATCAATAGAATTTATCTTAATAGAGTTATCTGGTGCGCTTATAATGGCATTTATCGGATTTCGGTTATATAAATTCTGGCATCGGCAAAAAGAGATCAGCAACACACTTTTTCCAGCAATGATGATAGTTTTTGGCTTGTCTCTGCGGTCTGCCCTGACTTGTCTCGATTATAGCGTCCGATTTATGACCGATCAGACGTATGGAATTACTAGGAGTATCGGAACGGTGCCCGCTTTCGCCTTAGTATTTTATTATGCGCTTGTTCTCTCCCAGAGGAGTATTCGCGTACCGGGAAGTCGAATGAAACGGTTAAATAATCTTATTCTGGCAAATAAAGCAGCAATAGTTCTAGCAATCGGATCGATTCCCTTTTTCGTTATTATGCGTTCAGAAACAAATATTCCTAATATCATTGTTAATTTTCTCGTACTACCTATTCTACTTTATATGCTTATCCAAATGACTAGGGAAAAACACGACAATGCCTCTAAATTGATGCAAATTCGAATGGAAATGTATATCGTAGGGTTGATCGGCATTTTAGGGTTTTTATTTATGGGTTTCGCTCTAATCTTCACCGAACAAATCTTCTTTACAAATGGGTGGAACTATGCGTTGGCTGTCGGGCTTGGTATTTTAACCGTTTCTTTCTTAGTAATCAGTAGTCTCGGGTTTTACTGGGCGTTTTTTATCCCTAATTGGTTAAGAAAAAGATATGGGTTGTACAGCCCTCGTGTTTTCCAGCAACAAATCACAGTGATGACATAAATCACAAGAGAAGAGGTGCAAAAAGTGAATCCGACGGATATTTTTATAAGTTGTTTCGAACTCACCGATAATGGTATCGAGTTAATGATTTCCCAAAACGTTCCCTTTTTGAAAGAAGTGGAACTTATGACAATTGGAAACTATTATTCGGTAATTTTTAGCACAGTACGAGATAAAAAAGGGCTCCTTTTCGGTCCATTGCCCGTCGCATATCACTATGATCAGCTCTCCTTTATTTACTGCACTCTAGCCAAGGATGAGACAATTAAAGATCCCAGAGTAGCACGTGAAGGAAATTTAACACCAACATTTCTCATGGTTTTTTTTCCAGTTTGCCACGACCACTTGTTTTCGCGATGCCGCAAAAATATTCAAATCGCATTGGATAATTGGTTCGAGAATAAAGAGGATGTAAATGATATTACTAAACAAGGTTTAGACGAATTAAATACGAATTTAATGGAACTCGTTAATGAGGAACGCTACAGAATAAAAGAATTAAAATCAGGAGACACGACTCCATACACTGCGTTAAGTAAAAATATCTATTTTCTCGAAACGATAGGGAGCTCATTAGGGCGGACCATCCGCTTGGGCATTTTTGGATCAACTTGGGATGTGCTTCCGACTCTTCGTTATGCCGTGAAGCAAAATTTCGATCTGTTATGTGCGTCCAATTGTACTGTTGAAAAGGACTACTTCTCATACCGTTTTCCCCATCTTATTATAGAAGGAGGAAAACTAGAAGCCAGTGAAATTTTAAACCTGAAGAAACCGAAATTACTGAATGTTAATACGTGGTGGAAAGGCTATCCTGATGATTTTGACGGAATTTTTCTAAGTATTGACATCCCCAGCCCCGATGAGGTCATTATTAAGAATATTCGGGATATATTGAGAGAGACCACAACTTCTTGTCCCGTCTCTCTGCTTGTTCGCTATGCTCCGGATTATCAGGGAAATATTTCGACAACTCCAATTCCTAAGCTCCTTCTTGAAGCACAAGGTCGGACAATCTCTCTGCTCGAATCTAAAGGTGACCAAAACAATGCAGAGATCGCAATTATTGATGTTATTGAAAAATTAGTTCCAATCATAAAAAGCTGAAATATTTAATACATTTTTTTAAAATTTTTTTTTCTAATTTTCTTGAAACTTTTAAATAAAAATAGATGATTAATTATCAATTATAAGGTAAAAATTCAAATTGCATAGCTAATGTTCCCTCCGAAATATAGTTCTTAATTGAAACTAAGATTAATGAAGCTTCAGAGCTGATAAGAGAAATAAGAGAACTATAAAATAAACATGCATGTAATATGGAAATTTTTTCTATCATTAAGGTGAAGACTATTGTGCCCTTACATTTTAATAGCAAAAGGAAATGATTTGGTCTCTTCAATTAGATTTTGGTCGGGATCTTTATATTTTATGTCCATTTTGATAATATAATCACCTGCTTCTATAGGTTTAAGAGAAAGTTCCCAATTGATATTCTCATTAGAACTAAGAGAGTAAATCTGCTTTTTAGTAGTGCCTCTCATTAATTTTAATTGTTCAGGAAATTCAATTTCAATATTGAGTTCTAGAGCATCACCTTCACTTTTATTTTCAATTAGGAACTCCATTGGAAATGATTGACCAATAAGGGGTGGTCTAAGATTTTTCATTGAAATTTCTAAAGATGGAGGAGGAGATATGATATTTGGTTCAATTTTTTCCGAATCTTGACGATGTATTATGAATTTATCATCGAACTCGCATGTCATTAAGAATGGTCCAATAAAGGGTTTATCAACTTGAAAGTGTGGTTTTAAAGCAAATATAAAATCAAAATTTTCACCAGGATTTAAATCAATGGGCAGTGGGGGTTTTGTTTGCACGATAATGTTCTCAGAGAGGGACGTTGTTATGTTTGTTATTTTTATTTTCTTGAAGTTATAATCATAAAAAGAATGTTTTGAGACTTGAATAATGGGTGCTGTATCAAGAGTTAACGTTAGAGTAATCATATCTCTTGTTGTGTACTGGTCTTTATCGAGACTCATATTTGTTTTTATTGAGATATGAGCATTAGCAAGTGCTAAGACTAATTTTAAAAGTTTTTGTTCCGGGTAACTAAAATCATATTGGTTGAAGTCTTGTTCGATTTTATTTAAATAACTCTCATTTTTATCTCGGATGGCAATGGTCAAATTTTTTATTAGTGTTATATAAATAGAATCTTTGAAATAATCCTTGTCCACTTCCTTTCTTATCTCTTTGATAAAATCCAGTCCTTGATCTTGTTTCCCTTCCAAAAATAAGCATAAATATGAAAGTGTAGAAAAAAATAAGAAGTATAAATTACGATTTTCAAGTTTTCGTAGATTAGGAATATAATGAATGGTATTTTTAAAAAATTTATTAGAGGTAGTAAAATCATCAACAAACAGCGAAGAATCACCTGCGTTTCTTAGAGCCTCAATAGTTATATCTGCTCTATTCTCAAAATCAAAAGATTTTGCGGCATATGAATAACATTCTCTTGCAATTTTGAATTCTTTTAATTTGAAATATAAATCTCCGGCAGTTTTAAAAGATTTTCCTGCTTTTTTATATTGCTCATTATCAAAATAAAGCTCAGCTTTATTTAATTCTTTTTTCGCATTTAGATGAGGATCTTTTCCCATTTTGAACTACACATTTAACTTATAATTCTTAAAATAAAAAAATCTTAACATAGAAAATTAAAAGAATTATATAAAATTTTTAAACTAATTTAAAATATTAATTCCGATACCTTTGCGAGGTTAGTCTTCTTAGGACTAAATTTTTTTCCCAAGAGTCATTCTATTCGGTTTTTGTTTTTTCATTATTAATAGTTTTTTTATCCTTTTTATTTAAAACATCACTTTCCTTTAGCGGATTTTTTCCAAGACTCTCAATAATACTGGAAATACGTGTAATTTCTTCCTGAAATCTTTGTCCTTCCGCAGCACTACAGTGAAACATTTGAATTCTATTAGGAGATATCCCGGTTGAATTTAAAATTTCTTTTACATATTGAACATTTTTTTCAGCTACAAGATTTCCAGTTTCATAATCACATTCTCCGGGGTATCAACCTGACACAATGACACCATCAGCCCCTTTGCCTATCGCTCGCATCATTAAGCTTGGAGTAACTCTCCCCGTACAATTAATTCTAATTGGTCTAATTGTCGCAGGATATTGTGCTCGAATTGTTCCAGCCATATCCCCTGCCCCGTATCCTCATTTCCAACATAAAAATGCGATAATTTTAATATTGTTTTCTAATGACAAATCGTTCACCTCTTTATATTTCCTCTAAAATTGCATCTATTTGTCTTTCATATTGTGGTTCACGATAATAACGTAATGTTATAGCTTCAGAGGGACAATTGGCTAGACATGTCCCACAGCCTCTGCATAAAATCTCATCCACTTCAGCGCCATCGGATTTTAAACTAATTGCATCATAAGGACAATTTAATTCACATAAACCGCATTTTGCACACTCTTCTTTATTAACATTAGCACGTATTAAAAGGATTCTGTATTTATCTTTACTCATCATTCTTGATAATGATGACGCTGCGGCTCTTCCTTGAGCTATAGACTCTGCGATAGATTTTGGTCCTTGAGATACACCAGCAAGAACGATTCCCGGTATTTTTGTATCAATAGGATTTAATCTTGAATGAAATTCTTTGAAAAAACCGTCTTGACTCGTCTCAAGTTTTAATATTTTTTGAAGTTTATCGACCCCTTTAGCAGGGACCATAGCAGCAGATAAAACTACTAAATCAAATTCAAGCTCTCTTAATTCACTTGAGCTCAATGTATTTTGCATTAAAATCTTTAAGTTGTGAGTTTCGGGGTCTTCTTTTATCCTAGAAACGTTAGTTCTAATATATCTAATTCCTTCTTTTCTAGATGCAGTGAAATATTCTTCATAATCTTTACCTGCAGCTCTTATGTCCATGTAAGCGACTGATATATCTGAATCAGGATAATGTTGCTTAATTAACTTTGAGTTTTTAATAGCAATCATACAACATACACCAGAACTACAATACATATTCATATTCAGATCTCTTGAACCAACACATTGTATGAATAATATTCTCTTAGGTAATTTACCATCAGAAGGTCGGGCAAGGTGTCCTATTGAGGGTCCATTGGGAGCTAATATCCTTTCGAGTTTCATTTGAGTAATTACATTTGGATAAATGTTATAACCTAAATATCCTGTTTCAGGTTCATATTCATCCCACCCTGTAGCTACGATAATTGATCCAACCTTAATATCAATGATCTCATCTTTCTGGTCAAAATCTATAGCATTTAATTCGCAAGTCGTCTTACATAATCCACATTTTATGCATTTGGTCATATCTATCTGGGCTGTCGAGGGAACAGCTTGAGCAAATGATATATATATCGCCCTTCTCGAATTCAATCCTTCATTAAATTCATCATACCCATATGCAGGACATACTTCAGTGCAAGCTCCACATCCATTGCAATCATTAGTAACATATCTAGCTTTCTTTCTAAC
>JBHLNT010000141.1:0-10921 GCA_048941265.1 Promethearchaeota archaeon | reverse complement strand
TCTCACTCATAATACTCTATTGTTAAATTGTCTTTAAAAATCAATATGAAATAATATATAATTAAAATTTATGAGAAAAATAAGTTTTTTTAATAATCTGTAAAATGCCATAAAAAAATATCAAAAAGAAGAATAGACAAGAAGGATGCAAAAATATAAAAATTAATTGTTTTTAATAAAGAACTTATTTAACAATCTCTTTTTATTACTTTAATTATGTCCTAACTTATCTATTTATGATCAAATTCATATATTGCAGAATGATTCCATATGGAAACATTTATATATATGAAAAAAATTATAATATTTAATTATTAAAAAAGAATTAGTTTTTTAATCTATGCCAGATTTAAATGAAAAACCCAATCCAATAAGAGAATTACCAATAAGCCTACAAGGGATTGAAAAAACATTACTTTATTTAAATGAGATTTCGAAAAAAGCTGAGAGTATTCGAAACATAAGCGAAAATACTGGACTTTCAATGAGAGTTGTAAAAAATATTCTCTTGCAATTAGAACGATTTAATCAAGTAGAGAGAGTAGTGGAAAAAAATAATATTCTCCCAAAATGGAAAATTACAAAGTTTGGAAAAAGAGTTTTAAAAGAAGCTGAAGTACTAAATCGGGAAATTAAATTTTTAAGTAAAGAAGAAGAATTACTACAGGGAATCATAATACCTGAAAAGATTGAAAATATAAAAGAACAATGTAAAGTAAAACAAGACTTGATTGAATCTACCTTAAATTCCCTCCAAATTGAACTAAGTAAAATGCTTGGGACAGTATTGAACCTTGATAATCCTGCTTTTGAAGATTTAATGAGTATTATCATAAGAAGACTAAAATTTTTCAGACAAAAAATCTCAAATTTACCGAAAAATCCCATCACCAGCTATAAATTGAAAAAAAAGGATGAAAAGGAGAAAAAGCTATCAAAATCAGAAGAAAATGATTTGTTTAAAGAAATATTATTTTTTAATTATTTGATTGTAAATCAATTAAAAAGGATAGAGGATCTTAGTAATAGATTGTCAAAACTTTTGGAAAATGGAGGAAGTTCTAATGCATTTTCGGTGGCAAAAGATTTAAGAGAAGAAATTAGAATAGTAAAGAGTCTAATTAATAATAGAGAATCTTTAAATATCGATTTTCATATTCTTTCAAAGGAGAAGTTAAAGCTACTATCTTTAAATAAGTACAATTCAGATATCCTAGATGATATAATAGATATTTCATTGCCAGAAGAAGAACAAATCAAAACTATTGAAGAAGCAGTATTAGAACTTCACAATAAGCTAACAATTGGTAAAACACAATTTAATAAGGGTTTTAATGAAATTAAAGAAAATATACCATTATTTGCATTATATCAGTTTATATTAGACGAAAAGCCAAATCTAAATATAAATATTGACCAATTAGAGAGAGTAATAAATTCACTCGCAGATAAAGGTTATATCTCGGGAATTAAAGTTATTCAAGGAGATGAAGATCATTATTTAAAAATCGTTCAATTAAAACCGTATGACATTAAGGATGATGAACAGGAACTTATCTCTCATGCATTAAAATTTCAGAATTTCACTTTAACAGATATGATTGGAAAAACTAGTTGGAGCAGTGAAAAAATACTTAAAATCTTGGATCACCTTACAGATTTAGGCATCCTAAAATTTTCAAAATCATTTTTACATGGTAATCGCTGGTATATTGTTTCTGAAACTAATAGTTAAAGAAATATAGAACTATAAAAAAAAAACACTAAAATTATGTAAATAAAAAAAAAATACCTAATGTGATAAAAATGTATAAAAAAATTGAAGGAAAAAAGTTTAAAGATTATGATCCAAAAATAGTTGCTTGGGTAAGAGAAGATAAAGGAGATCTCTCAACACCTTTAATGTATTCTTTTCCTCAGCCAGATGATAACATTAAAAATAAAAAATATTTTGCAGTTAAAGATTACGAGAAAGTACTTTTTTATAACAAGGGAGAATTAATTAGTATGTTAGGAGGAGGGGTTTATGAGCTTGATAAAACGGCGAGAATCAAAGGAACTGAGATAGTGTGGATTGATACTTCTTTTAAAGACATTCCCTGGGGGATTCCGCGTACGGAGGGTATTCCTACTCAAGATGGATGCATAATTGGAGTGTATGGAGATTTAAAATTAAAAATAAACGATGTTAAAACCTTTTACAATGATGTTGTAGCAGGAATAAAAACATGGACCCTTCAAGACCTTAGAAAATGGATTATAGGTCTATTGCACACGTCTTTAAGAGATATTTTTAAAAATTATAATGCTAAAAATATCATTTTAGTAGATCGGGAACATGTGATAAATCTTCTAATCTCTAAAGTCACTGAAGAATTCTTGAGATATGGTCTTGAACTTGAAACTTTTAATGTAATTGGGATTAACCCTCCAGAAGACGTTGCAAGTTTATTTAAAGAAGAAAAAGAGAGAACAGAATATTTAATTAATCAAAAAAAGGAAATACAAAAAAGAATTGAAGAATTAAAGAAAAAACTTAAGGAACAACAAGATCTTCTCCTTAATGATAAAATTTCTAAGGAAGAGTATGAAAATAAGAAAATTCAAATAGAAACATTCATGAATGAAACCGAAAAGGAATTAGGAGAATTAGAAGGAAAACTAATAAACAAATAATTTCGAATATATTTGATGTGTAAAACTAAATTTAGCAATAATTATAATTTGAAATCCTATGCAGACTTACAAATTAATTCCTCAATTAAGGGAAAATTCTGTCATTCAAGGAAGAAAAGAAAGTTTGTCAGAATTTAAAATAGGAGATACGGTGTTTTTACTTTCAGATCTACCTGCTAAAAAATATTCAATAATCACTAAAATTGAGAAATTTGAATACAGTGACGAGCCAAAAATTTTTATTAACAAAAGAATTTTGGGAAATTTTGCAGAAAACGATGACGTCTTTATTTTAAAATATAATCCTGCCGTAGCTTTGGAAGTTAATATAAATATTTCAAATGAATATCGGATAATTACTAAAGGAGAATGGACTTCAAATATTAAACCCTCTTTATTGAATAAGCTCATAGATTATGGTCAAGAAGTTTCTTTCATGATTCCATGGGAAGGTGGAGCACCTATAGTTGTTACAGGAATTATCAATTCAACCCTTCCTAATCCGCCAGTGATTATTGGGGAGAAAACACGAATTTTTTTAGAAAAAAGTTCTAATGAGTTACTCTCAGAAATAAAGAGGGATAAAATAATGATCCAAGAGGAACGCGTCAACATATTAACAACTCAAATAAAGCAAAAAACGCTTAAATCAATACGAGAAATCAAACAGAAAAATTATCCAAATTTAGGACAAAAATATAAATTTAAGGCGACTAACCCCAAGAAGTTATTTAAATCAATTCTCAATGTATTTAAAGGATTTGATTCCATAGAGGAACCTGAAGAACATATATTCGATGAAGTAGAGCAAGATTATCTTGCATCAGTAGTTTTCCTTAGTAGTCATAGTCCAGATTCGATTCAATTAATCGATATTCAAATAATGGCCTCTGGACAAACAGGAACACTAATAATATGGGTTACAGGAGAAAATGAAAAAATTATTTCAGAGTTATTAGAAAAATATGATACCATTATTTCTCAATTAAAGCAAGGTTTAGAACAAAAAGTAGAAGTAGTTCGCGCTCAATGTCCTGAGTGTGGAGCAAATCTTCCAATAAATAATGTAGATGTAAATGGAGTAGTTGAGTGCATCTATTGCAGTAGAATTTCAAAAATTCCTAAAGCATTAAGATATTAAATTATATTTATGGTAATTATGACCCAAGATAGATATACAAGACTTAAGGCAATTAAAGAATTCGGTTATGAAGTTAATTGGGATGATCTTAAAAAATATCATGTTGGAATAATCGGTGTTGGAGGGCTTGGTTGTGTTTCTGCTGAAATGGCTGTAAGATGTGGAGTAGGAAAACTAACTCTTTTTGATTTTGATATTGTTGAGACTGTTAATTTGAACCGGCATATGTTTAAAGAGGAACATGTAGGGCAGCCAAAAGTCATCGTTGCTACTAAAATACTAAAAGAAATTAATCCCGATGTTGAAATCCAATATTTTGATTGCGATATTATGGATATGAAGTTTGAACCTAAATTCGAAACCGAAATAAATAATATGGATGTTATCCTAAATGGTTTAGATAACATTCCCGCGAGGGAATATCTTAATGCTAAATGTATACTGTTAAATATCCCTTATATTGATGCTGGCGCTTCAAGAAGCGGCTTATCCGGATATGTCCATCCTGTGATCCCATTTAAAACTGCTTGTGCCAAATGTTTAAGTAGCATAGCAATAGATATTCCCGATGAGAGAGGTGAGCCCTGTGTAGCCTCTTTACCTTCAACTATGGCAATTTTAGCAAGCATTCAAATCCAAGAAATGCTAAAGTATCTTCTAAAATTTGGTCGAATGATCGATTATACTATGTATAATATGATAACAGGTAAATTCTTAGAATATGAAACCAAACGAGATGAAAATTGTCCTATTTGTAGCCAAAAATCTAAATTGAAAAAACAGATAATAAAACCTAAAATAACTCAAGGAGATCTAAATGATCTCATTGATAAAATTAAAGAATAATAGGTGGTAACTATAAAATTATTTTATATTCCTGAAATACTGCTCAACGTAATCAAGAATCAAGCTCTATCAAGTGAACATGAGATATATGGATGGCTGTTAGGATTTCAAAAGGATGATATCCCTAATGTGTTAGCAATACTTGAATGTAAACGATTTGAACAACAATCCACGATAAGTGCAATTCCAGATGTTAAGGAGTTCCATGAGATTAGCTCTGTAATGCCGCAAGGTATAGGTCCTATTGGTATCTATCATTCACATCCCTTCTCAAGTGAAGTTTTTCATAGTCATACTGATGATGCAACTCTCATTAGCTTGAGTAATCAATTCCCTAACTGTGTATCAATAGTAACAAATGGAAAGCAAACTCATTTTTATCAAATGGGAAACAAAAGTCAAATCAAAGAAATTAAGGCAAAAAATATTTCCCCTGAAATCCCCAAATTTTTATTAATTAGCCTAAGTGAGAAATTTTTAATCAAAATAAAAAAAACTATCTTAGATAATATAAATGATGCTAACAACTTGAAAGTTAGAGTTGTTAATGCCATGAGTAACTATTTAGAAAATGCTTGGAGCAACATGGAACTATTCTTAAAGAATTTAAAAGTATCAGAAGATAAATTAATAAAAAAATATTTAGTAAATCAATTAACAGCAGAGCCGATCAAACTTAAAATCCCTTCAATCCTGAAAACTAACAGTATCGAGCAGTTGATAATTAATGATGATGAAAAGCCAATTTCAAAAGATGATTTTATAAACAATGATTATATACCTTTTTCTTTAGATTTGAGTTTAAAAATACCCATTTATAGTAGTATTGAAACCAAAACGTTCAAAGATCTAAATAATCTAATCAAATCAGAAATTGTTTTCAATAATTTGCTTCAAAAAGTGTTTAATTCCGTTATTGATGACAAAAATCGAAAAATAATTGCTCCTATTGAATATCATCTCAATTTTTTCGGATTTTATCTAAAAATTTTATGCTTTAACAAACCAGAATTAAACAATTTTGGATTTTCTCAGAAGAATTTTGAGTTTTTTAATAAGATCTTAGTTTCTTTTAATTCATTTTCAAATTTAGAATTGTCTAAGAAAGTAAAAAGTCATATTATGACATTTCTTAATGATATAAAAAAAGTCTCCAAAAATTTCGCATGGCAGAATGAACTAATAAATATTATTATAAATCTTGAAAAAAGTATAAATTCTGATAAAAAAAAATTAGAATTATAAAAATAAAAAAAATAAAAAGTATTAAAGAAATTTATAAATAAAGAGAAAAGCCCGAGGTTAAGGATATAGAATGTCGCAACCAGAATTAAATACGATTTATTTCGTGAATAAATTTGGCTCTGAAAAAAAGCAAATACCCTTTCCTGTTGCCCCTAATTTAAAATTGATGGATATAATTCCCGAAATTTCAAAAAAATTTGGAATTTCTTCACAAAATGTATGTATAGCCAATATTGGAGGGCAAGTTCTCACAACTACAGATTTACTAAGCTCAATTAATGAATTAGTTAATAAATTCGGGAATACTTTTGATATTATAGATCGAGGTATTGTAGGCTCAAAATCGACCGATATTAGTTGGCAACGATCTATTCTTGACGAATTAATTCAAGAATTTCATGAGAAATGGGAAGGTATTGGACCAAAACATCCCGCTTGGAAAGATCGCGTCAAACTCGAAATCGAAAAGATCCTCAAGTATATTAACTACCTAAAAATGACCCAGAATAAGCCGTGGTTTAAATTATTTCCTGAGAAAAATCCCCGCTATAATTATTTAATCTGGAATGGAAATTTACTTGTTCCAGAACGACCGGAAATTAATTTTGATATAAAAGTCCTCCTAACCTCAGAATACCCCAAAGTCTGTCCACGATGTTTTGCAGAATCAAATATTATTGATTATTGCGGGAAAATATTTTTAAAAAATATCTGGGAACAGGATAATAAGAAATACGTGATGATATGTCACGAGCACATGTCGAACACGCATGCATGGAAAGAAAATCTTGGTATCGTTCATTTTTTTATTCGACAGGTCTGGGTGTGGTGGGCCGCACAGCAAAATATTATAATCAATGAATTTGACAAAAAAGAATGTTAAAATTAGGCTAAAAAATAGGCTAAAAAAGATTCAGATGCTTGAATGGTATTGATAATGAATAATAAAAATCCTAAAGAAAAAAATGGCATTTCTAGTTTGAATTATTCAATAATCTCTGAAGCTTTTGCACTAATTATCCCTATAATCATACTTTATATATACTCATATGTCTATTTATTATTTTGGGGGGAGCCTATTGTACTGTCATTAACTTTTTCTCTTTTTTTCTTTATATTTGGACCAGTATTAGTAATAATCTCAATCAAAAAGTATTATAGTGTATATCAAAAGGTATTATTATCATGGAAAGATCTTGAAAACCCTGAACTTAAACGGATATTATTTATTAAAAAATATAAAAAGATTTTAATATTTATTATTCTAAACCTCGTTTTATCATTTTATGTTTTTATCTTCTTCTTTATTAGCTTTTTCTTAAATATTTTATATATTATTCTTTTATTTTATTGGAAAAGGAAAATTGATGTCATATTGAGATATTCAAGCAAATTTAATAGCGAATTCCCCCATTTTAAATCCCAAATTCAAGAAATTGAAGATCTTATTAACCAAAACGAATTTAATAAGGCAATAAACTTAATTTCAGAAATAAAAAGTCAAGCTAAATTGTTGCATTTAAAAACTTTCAGTGATAAAAAAAATATCATTGATTTCGACCAATTAGAAAAAAACATTATTCACTCTCAAGAGCAATTTGCTGAACGCCAGAAAATTCATACGTCGTTATTGATGTTTTCTAAGAAATATCCTCGAATTACTTTGAAAGAATTAGTTGATAACGTGAAAATAAGCCAAAATAAAGTAGAAAGAATTACGAAACAGTTCATTAAGGACAACTTAATACCAGCAAAATATGACGAGGATTCTAAAGCTATAGAATTTACTTTCTTAGAAGGGGAAATAGATGACTTAATGAAAAGATACGAAGAATGGGAGCTAACCGAGGAGGGAAAAAAGATTTAACTTAAAAAAATTAAAATTTTAAGAATTAAAATACTGATGGAATTATGAGTGATATAAATGAAGCTGAAGATTCTGGAATTTCATATTTAAATAATTCTCTAGTTTTTTCCTATCTATCACTATTAATCCCTATATTTATTGCCTCTGGACTCATAGTTATAGGCTATTTTTTGAGGGAAACACCTCTCGGGACTTTTTTAATTGGAAATGTGCCCTTAACCCTATCAATTATGTTCATTTTTTCTATAAGTGGACCTATTTTTAATTTACTGTCTATGGTAATGTTTTACAGGGGACATAATAAGCTCTTCTTAATATGGAAATATAAGGATAATGATGAATACAGTTGGATACCACTAATAAAGAAATACAAAAAAATTCTGAAAATAATAATTACTAATCTTATTATCTCATCCGTTTTAATGATAATTTTCTTTTATTGGGTTATTATAGCTTTTATAATTAATTTTTTGCCAAATATTGTGTATCTTATTCTTTCTATTTACTACAAGAGAAGAATCAGTAAAATAATTTATCCTAATATAATAAAGGTAAAGTTTCCTCAATTTCAAACCCAACTACAAGAGGTTCAAAATTATATGAATCAAAACGAATTTGAGAGGGCAGGAAAAATACTTATAGAATTAAACAACCAAGCAAAATCGTTGCCTTTAGAAACTATTGATGTTAAAAACTACATCGCCGTTATTACCAAAATGAAAAAAGATTTAATACAATCTGAGAAGCAATATAACGCATACCAGAAGATTCACACATCCCTATTGATGTTCTCTAAGAAATATCCACGAATTCTTTTAAAGGAAATAGTTGACGATGTGAAAATGAACCAATCTCAGGTTGAAAGGATCACGAAGCAATTCATTAAAGATAATTTAATACCAGCAAAATATGATAAGGAGTCTCAGGCTATAGAATTTACATTTTTAGAAGGTGAAATCGATGATCTAATGGAGAAATTTAACGAGTGGGAGCAAACTGGTAAGGGAAAAAAGATTTAACTTAAGGAAATTAAATAATAAAAACTATAAATACTAGAAAAACGAATTTTTATCTAATCCAAAAATGTTTGTTCGAAAAAACCAATAATTAACTATGTGAATGAAGTCCAATACAATATTTAGCATTTTTATATGTACAATGGTTGTTTTAGATTTTATACTCATTTTGTTTTATGAATATATCTTCATTGATTCAATAACTCTAATACTTACGGCCCTTATTTGTAGTGCAACAATATTAATACTTACGATAAGCTACCGTGATTATTTCAAAGAACACATCTTACTTTGCTCATATAGCTTTATTTTCATAATTTTACAGTGGATATTATATATAAACTTCATGATTGGAGATATTCTTAGTTTAACCTATTATTTTTATTATCCAGTATTTATAATTTTAATTCCGATTGTATTAATTGACCACTCATTATATATAAAGAAAGTCGGGATAGTTACTAAGGAAGAAACCAAATGTTTTATAGATATCCTCAAAAAATACTTTTATTTAATATTTTTTATTATTTTTAGCATATCGGTCTACATTTTTATCGGTTTAGTATATTATAATTTCGTGGATCCGATTTACATAAATATTGGTACCGGGGTATTTAGTTTAATAGCATTACTTTACATAATAAGAAATATTTCATTTTTCAAGAGGCATATCCCGTTTTCAATTTATAGTATTGCCTCTATGGTTTTGTTTTTAATAGAATTTATCTTTGGTGAATTTTTATTTTTGTTATTTTACATATTTCTATTACCGCTCCCTGTGGTTGGTATTATCGAATTTATTTTATTTAAAAGATTCCAATTTGCTGAGATACAGAGGACCTCAAATTATCAAGAAATACCTAATTTAACTAATCTTATAAGAAATTACGTATACCATCAACTCCGGTCATTACGTAATGAATTTAGGGATATCAAATATGATGATGTTGATAATAGAGTTAAAAGTCAGATAAACACGAGAATTGGTGATTTCCGCAATTATCTAAGAATGGAAGGATATGACCTCTCAAGTTATGAAATGTCTCTATTAGAAAATGACTGTTTTGAAGAGAGTACACCAATCAGAAATGAAATAAAGGAGTTAATAAAAAGTTATGTCAGTCGTGAATTATTTGGAGAAGAAATCGGAGGGGAATATAAAACGATAGAAGAAAGTATTGACGCATTACTTAATGAATATAAAGATTGGGAATTATCTAAGGAGGGGAAAAAAGCTACTTAGATAAATAATTAAAGAACTAAAATAAAAAGAGATGTTATAAAAAATTATCTGGAGGTGAAGAATCATAAATAAGTTTCAAATTCTGCTTGCATTATCTTTAATTATGCTGTTTATTACCCCTTTTATGAGTAATGTACAGGCTCAGAACGCAGGCTCACAGCGTTTCAATGAAGGAGACGTGTTCGTATGGAAGGCTGAGTATTCCGATAGCACCTCAGATGATATTTACCATGATTATTTAAGGGTAGGTAGGTTTAATTGGGTATTTTCTGATCCAAATGTGACATGGGTTGAATATTCTGGTTATGCCATTCCTAAATTCAATTTAGATGATAAAGTTGAAGCTATAGATATAGAGATCACTAAAATAGAGGAAGGGAGAGCGTGGTATATTATGCACGAGTCTAAATCACGTGCTGATAATATATGGAAAAAAAAATCAAGTGGAACACTTAATCTCATATATAGTTGGGATTTTTATAAAGAATTTAAAGAAGATTGGATAGAAGTTGATTATGAGTATTTTGATGGATTTATCTATTCCTATAGAAGTGTTAAAATCTATCCTAAAGGTATTCCTGCTGTTTATATCATACCAGAGGAGATTGATTTTAAGGAACTAACAAATGATTTGGATAACTCTTTTCACAGAGAAGAATATGACTATGACGATATAAAGGTGACATATGATAATTTTGAGAATACGCTTCATATTTCTCTAGGTTATGATAGAGAGGACCTAGGGGATATGGATTACATCTTCAAATATTCAGAAGATGGTATTCTTTCATATTATGAGTTTAAATATGCCGGAGACACGGTAGTGAAGCTTGAACGTGAGTGGGAGTTTTTAAATGATTATTATAACTTGCTGATTATAGGTGTTC
>JBHLNT010000140.1:0-11019 GCA_048941265.1 Promethearchaeota archaeon | reverse complement strand
TAATATAAAACTAGGGCCAGCCAAAAATCGTAAGAAGCCAAATATACCTGCTAACATAGCTCCAATCCCCGCTCCAACTTTAAAATCATATTTTTCAATTGACCATGATGCAAGAAAGGTGACTGGAATATAGACTATCATAAAAATTGCAGATAAGAGAAAAATTTCTATTTCATCAACTCCATAGAAGGCTGTCGCATAAGTAGTTACTGAGGCATAGCTTATCCATAGAATTTGTACTGTCATATTCGCAAACATGAATAATAAAAGTACAATCCAGCGAAAACCATAAATTTGTATTTCTTTTTCACTCATATAATCAACCTTTTATAAATTGTATGATTACTTGTCATCATTTCAATAATCATAAGTATATTTAAATCTTCAACTAAAAAAATAAAAGTAAGTTCTATCAAAGACTAATTCTGTTTTGTATATGATGACTTTTATTTGGTAAACTAAATTCGATTGTAATCATTAGAGTTAAACTTAATTTTTAGTCTACTCTTACTTTAAATTCTTTTGCAAAAAAAGCTAAAAAGAAGCAAAATGCGAGAAAAATAGTTTGAATAAGTAAAGCAGGGAAATAATCACCTGAAATCTTAATATTCTCTAAACTTATTATCAGAACAATTCCACCTAGCGATCCAACCATCATTAATATCCCATTTGAGCTTGCCTCTGGAACAGGCTTAGTTGCATCAACCGCATATTCTAATGCCAAGGGTCCTGCACCCATTAATCCAAATCCAAAAAAAAAGCCCGATATTAATAATAAGATCTCATCAGAAGTTAAAGAAAATATTAAAAGTGAGACTGACGCGATAGAAAGTGAGCTTATCATAATAATTTTTCTTTTATTTAAGAAATCGGACAATACAGACATTAGAATTGTACCAACTATTCCACCTAGTATTATTAGCATCCCCAGAATTCCAGCAAATATCGAATCATGACCCCGTGGGATTACAATAAGCTCTATATATGTCATAATCATATTAAAAACTCCCATTGAGAGAAAAAAGATAATAGCTAAAATCATAAAATTACGGTTTGAAAAGAGCATTTTCAGTCCTTCAAACATAAAAACTCTGTCAGTAGTCAAATTAGACATAGGTGGTGTTGGTGGTTTACTTTTTGCAAATAATAAGAATAATGAACTTGAGGTAAGTGCCAAGGTTCCATATATAAAGAGCATGCTTCTAAAATTAATTCCTAAAACTAAGATTGGTGTGACAATCATTCCCAATGCAATACCTATAGAGGTGGCAATTAATGAAATCCCCGTAGCAGTAGTACGTTCTTTATCGGGAAACCAATTTGCTGATAGTTTAGTTATAGTATTCAAGAGAAAGGGCTGCGCAATTGCTATTCCAACACTAAATAGTAAAGCAAGGACATAATTATTATCCGCAATAAAACGTAGAAAGCCAAATACACCCATTAGTAGGGCTCCAATTCCCGCTCCCACTTTGAAATCATATTTATCTATTAGCCATGATGCAAGAAAAGTTACTGGAATATATATGATTAAAAACATAAGTGATATTAAAATTATATAAAATTCATCAACACCGTAGAATTCCATCGCATGTGAGGTAACAGGAGCATAAGTGGTCCAAAGCATGTTAGATACCACATTTGTGAAAAAGAACAATAACAACACAATCCAACGATATCTATACACTTGTATATTTTGACTAATCATTATACTGTTGTAATCTAAAACTTAATTAAAATCATTTTAAAAATTTTTAATGGTTGAGAGGATATTCTATCATAATATTTAAAAGAGGAAAGAAAAATAGT
Source organism: Promethearchaeota archaeon (assembly GCA_048941265.1). Taxonomy (GTDB): domain Archaea; phylum Asgardarchaeota; class Lokiarchaeia; order Sigyniarchaeales; family SOKP01; genus LW40-45. The sequence continues at coordinate 9,210 of JBHLNT010000140.1, read as the reverse complement.
GAATTAATTTAGAAAGTAGTTTTATTTTAGATTACTTCTATTTTGTTCATGTAATTCGGTTAGCTACCTTCTATTTCCATTACGCGCTCTCCTGGGATAGGATAAAAATACATTGTTTTAAAGGTGATAATCAGAACTTTGAAAGGATAAACACCAATTAAAAGGCTACTATTATCCCTATAGAAACTCTTTAAGTACTGATTTCACCCATAGAATCAACTTATTTTAAATTAAATTATTACTTATTATCATTTCAATAATCCTAAGACCTACATGAATCTTTAATAAAAATAGAACAAAAAAAAAATAAAAATAAATTATTTTATGAACTAATTCCTTTTTGCTTATGTAACTCCGTAAGTTTCTTTCTATTTTCCATTAAACGTTCTCCATGTATAGGATAGAAATACAATCCTATAAAGGATATTATAAGAAGAATGAGAGGAAAAATACCCATCAGAAATCGAAGTGCAAATATGGTATCCACTCCAGGATTTGGTGTGTATGTTTGCCAATCGGTGCTTGAAAATACTATACCAATGATTATAAAATTAGCAATCGCTGAAAATTTAATAAGAAAATTCAAAACAGCATAGTATATACCAGATCTTCGAGTACCGAGATTAATTTCATCTTCGTCAATGATCTCTGCTATACATTGATCATAAAAATAGAGCCCTCCTCCTAATCCAATCCCATCTACAACTGCGACTATTGCTGCCATTTCAAAGCTAGTTGAAAATGCTAATAGTAAACCTCCAATAGCCCAAACTATTACACCGACCATTCCAGACATACGAGCACCTTTTTTTATCCTAATTTTTTCCCATATTGGAGTTGAAGCAGCAGCAGAGAGAAATAAAATGAGTAGAACTACCCCAATTAACTCTGAGTCCTCTATTCCAACAGCATATGTCATAAAGAGGGGTGCCAACGCTGGGGTTATACCGATAACCATCCATGTACCCAGTGTGGGTAATAAAAACCATAAAAAAGACTTGTTTTTAAAAGAGGCTTTTATAGTAGTTGTAAAAGACAGTGCAGTTTCGGCATCTTTTGAAAACTCCTTAGGTTCACGAACGCCCCACTTTAATAGGAAAAAATACGCCACAAGAATAACTATTGCCGCAAAGACTCCAGTAATTTGGTATTGAGTTAGCGTTTCAGGGCGATTATATCTATTTGTCAAATCTTGAATAATAAATGTGGGGAAAACAAAAGCAAAGATGGTTGCCAGCATGACACAACTTATACGGATTTTTCCTGTTCTACTTCTATCTTCCATAGCAATGAACATTTCTGAAAAAAGTGCATTATAATTTAGATTAACTGCGGTATAGACTGTATCGAAAACGATAAGAACAACTAATAAGTATATGAAATTTATCACATCGGAGTTCAAAACAATTGGAGGTGTAAATAACATTATCACAATAACGGCTAATGGAATAATCGCAGCCATCATCCATGGAACTCTACGACCTCTCTTACTTCGTGTTCTATCAGAAAGATATCCGACTACAGGATCGTTAAATGCATTCCATACACTCCAAATGACAAAAGCTAAGCTAATCCATAATACTGGAAGTTTTACTACGCAAAAATAAAATGTGAAAACTAGGAATTGAAAGATGTTTAAGGCTACATTATCACCTACTTCCCCGAAGGCAAAGGAGACTCTCATTTTATCCGTAATTTTTTGAGGACCACTTTCACTTTCACTCATAAAATCAACACTTTTAATAATTAAATTTTTTTGTAATTAATTCAAATTATTTTTATGTGAATTTAAATCTTCAATTAATTATTTTTAAAAAATTCAAATAAAGTATCAAAAATCAAAATACTGTCATTTAAAAATTAAAAAATTACTTATAAAATCTCTTCTAACTATTGATATAGATAAATGAAAAAGAAGTAAGGGAAAATTATGGATAAAAAATTCAAAGTTGGTATTATTGGTGCTGGAAGGATAGGTGCAATTCATATTGAAAATCTATTACGTAATATACCTGACATTAAATTAAAAATTGTGGCGGATATCAAATTGGATAATCAATTGAAACAATGGGCATATAAAATTAGTGATTTATATCTCACAACTGATGCCAGTGAAATTTTTACGGATCCAGAGATAGATGTCGTTATAATAGCTTCATCTACAGATACTCACTCAGAATTTATTCAGCAAGCTGCTAGAGCAAAAAAAAATATATTTTGTGAAAAGCCTATTGACGTTGATATAGAACGAATCAAAAAAACGTTGGAAGTTGTCAAAAATGAAGGTGTAAAATTAATGGTTGGATTCAATAGACGCTTTGATCGAAATTTTATGCGGGTTCATGAATCAGTAGTTTCAGGACAAATAGGAACACCACAGATAATTAAAATAACATCTCGGGATCCTTCACCTCCTCCAATAGATTATATTAAGGTATCAGGAGGAATTTTTTTAGACATGACTATTCATGACTGGGATATGGCCCGATACCAAGCAGGGAGTGAGGTGGAAGAAGTATATGCTAGTGGAGCAGTACTTATTGATCCCGAAATTGGAAATGCCGGTGATATTGATACCGCAGTCGCAATATTAAAATTTAAGAATGGAGCCTTAGGAATAATTGATAACACACGGCAGGCGGTCTATGGCTATGATCAACGTGTAGAAGTTTTTGGATCGAAAGGGTGCGTAATAGCAGATAATGAGGCTACAAACACCGTTCGGATATATACTTCAGAATGCACAAACATTGATAAGATTCCCTACTTTTTCTTGGAAAGGTATATGGAATCATATGCAACTGAGCTAAAATCTTTCTTTGATTGTCTTAAAAATAATCAAGATCCCTCTCCTAATGGAGAGGATGGGTTACAAAACGTTTTGGTGGCAATGGCTGCTCAGAGATCATTCGAAGAGCATCGCCCTGTAAAAATTTCAGTGCTAAATTCATAAGAATTGCCTGGTAAAATCCAAATTATTGTTTTATTTTCTCCCACATCTTATAATCTTACCTCTGCAAATTCATAAAAGAGAGAATTTTTTAATTAGAAAATACATTTTAAAATTAAAACTTAATAAGCAATTTAAAATTTCAAAGTTGTTGTCTTATGAATTTAGAAGATTTAAAGAATTTAAAAGTCCCCACTGCAATGATAAAAAAGATTTTTCCCCCTAAAAAAAGTGTTTACACTGTGGATACTACTGGTGATGGAAAAGCTGATAGTGTTAAACTTGTAGCGCTCAATGTGATAATGCCATTTGGCGTCCCTGCAAAGGAAGATTTGGGTGACATAGATGTTGATGAAATTGACCCATCGGAACATGGTAAGCTTTTACTTGACGGCGAACAAATCGATATTTCGAAGGGCGCTTCAAATATTAACTTGATCAAGGAAAGCCTTCGCATTTATCATAAGGGAGAGAACTTTTCTTTTGAAGATGCCCTCGGAGGTAAAATGGGGGGTAGGACGATTGCTATGGGAGACGAAATCACCATTGTTTTTAAGTTAGATGAGTCCTTTTTAGCAAAATTAACAGAGGGGAAACATACACTTTCCATTGAATCTGATAAAATACCAAATGTAGAAATCGGTTTTGAGTTAATTAAAAGCAATATGAACCAAACATTTACTCCTTAGGGTTCTATATCTTTATTTTTTTATTTCTATTTTCTTGATTTAAATAATAGTCAAACTGTTTTTTAAGCACAAAATACAAAAATAAAATAAAAATATGGAAAAAAACTATTTTTTTGATTTTTTAATCTTTCTAACCATAATGATTGAGATAATTGAAACTAGAGAAATTATAATAATTGGATCGTATCCTGGTACAGCTCTTCTTTCTTCATTATCCTTTTCATTCTTATTTTCCTCATATGGTTCACCTCGCCACATTTCAAATATTCTTTCATAATTGTCATAGTTTTTTTGAATTGTCATACCATTAAGTACTCCGTTTGCATTATAATTTAAATGAACTCTAAAGTCATCATAACAAAATTCAATGCTAAATTCATTCCACTTAGGCTCATACCAATGATGAATATCATACTTGCTATCCCAGTGTTCTCCATCATAATTGTCTGCCCGACGTAAATATGTCATTATATCTCCGCTTGGAATAAAAAAACCTCCATTGCTTTTCATATTCAGTGGATTTTTATACACTCGATATTTAATTTCATCTGTCCCCTGAAGCTCTTCAAAATCATCCCAAGGGTCCCAAAATCTAGCAACAACGTCCCAATATGGTCCATAATCATTGATGGAAAAGATCTCTATTTTGACATTACCATTTTGATAAGCAAATATCTCTTTGCCAAAAATATCACTCCATAAATCCTGATTAACTTGTGGAAAATAATAATAGAATTCTTCTCCAACATTTATGCCGAGATTATTTATCCAAATATCATTATCCTTAAACCCCTTTAACATAATGTTATCAATTTTTATGCCCCCATAAAATATATTATCAAATGTATCACGCGTCTCAAAACTGAAAATGATATCAACACTTTCGAATCCGCAGAAGAATGATAGATCAAAGGTAATATTCGACCATCCAGTACTGCTTTGTGAATTTCCGCCTAACTCAAACTGATTATTTGTGTATTTTGGATTTAAATAATATTGACTGCCAAGAGCTCTTATAGAAATATTTGTTTGTTCACCATAACCTATTGAACAATTATATTCAAAACTTAATTCTATGTAAGCAAAATCTCTTAAATCCAGATCTGTAATAATAGCAGATTCCTTATAAGTAGTACTCCCCCCTCCGACTTTTTTATCATAGTTTCCTGTACTTTCATTTCCACACCATAAACTATGGGAACCCGGGAGGTCTAAAGGGGAATGATCTTTAGAGGTCACATGCATATAATTATTTCCTCCAATCCCCGACCATTTAGGTGATATTGGGCCCTCAAAATCTTCATAGAAAATGGGAATTTCGGGACCTCCAATTTTCATCTCATAATCGTTTACAATGCTAGATGTTTTGCCATATACCTTAATATAATAAAAACCATAATAGTTAGCGCTAAAAGTAATGGACTCTTCATCAGAAAAACCGTCTGCTCTCAAATATGCAACAGTAGGATTAGTCTCTTGATATATCTCTAAGTCTAGATCTCCATATAAATGTGTAAAGTATAAACTTACGGTGTATGTTTGACCCCATTCGCAATTGAATTTATACCAATCATCAGTTCTTTTGTTTAAGTGTCGATAATAACCTTTAAAAAGTTCAGGAGCGCTCCAAAAATCATTATTCATTTCATACATATCACCGATAGGAAAAATATTCAAATCATAGTTATTAATAGCACCAAGTTTATAGATTCTAACATAAAATAGACCTGTATAGTCAGAAACCCAAGAAATAGATTCCATATCACCAGTTCCATCTGACCAACCAATTGAAGCCCAAGAGGCATTATATAACTCAAGACCTAAATCCCCAATACTGTTCATAAAATATATTTCAACGGCAACCTCTTCACCATTTTCAATCCATATTTTAAAATAATCATCATCTTGACATACAAGCGAATAATATCCTTTTGATATTTGTATTGCTTGACTAATGTCATCGTTATCTTCATAATTGTCATCGCTCGTCAATGGTACTTTATTCTGATAATCATAATTTTCATGATTCTCATCGTTAATTTTTATATTTGTAAGATTTGTAGTATTTACAGTATTATATATTAAAAATAGGCTTGGAAAGATAATTAGACTTAATAATATAATTACCCCGTTTTTTCTCATACCTATACCTCAAAAAAAGTAATTCTGAAATTTATATGAAAAAAGTTGTATTTAATTTTTTGTCAATTCCAATATTCTGCTCTGATAGAAAAATGTTAAAATTTGATTTAAATCTTTGATTGGTATTAATTTTAAACTTAATTGTGTAAAAATGAATAAACTGTTTCAAAAGAAAAAGAAAAAAAATTATGTTAAATCTATAAAACTTTAAATATTGAACTTAATGCGTTCATAATGATGTATAATTGAATCTGACGAGATCCACCTACGATCTCTTGTATCCTTGAAATGTTAATAAGATCATGCATCAATGTGTTATCACAAAGCCCAGCACCACCCATAAGATTTCCAGCTTCATAGCAGACATTCTTACTTAAATCTGCGCACGCATACTTGAATTGACTTGCAATAGCTACTAATGATCTACTGATGTTTGGAGGTATCGAATGTTCTCCCCCATAATTTTCGGTTAATTTGTCATAATCTTCGCAAAATTTCAATAATCCATAAGTTAGCGTTTGAGTTCTCGCAAATAATTCAGCAAGAAGCATACCTACGCCTTGAAATTGAAGTATTGGCTGATTAAATTGTTTTCTCATGTTAGAGTAAATTCCAGCATGGACAATGCTATTCCAAGCTTCACAAATATTTTGGGTGGCAATCATAATCCTCTCAACGACTAACCCTTCAAAAAGATGGTCTCTGCCCTTACCAATACTTCCTAAGACGTATTCTTTCGGAACTCGCAAGTTTTCTAATTTTTCACTCCCAATATATAATTTAGGGGCCCAAGGAATATAGACTCTCTCACAATTCCATCCCTCCCATGATGTATCAATTAAAAATTGGGCCATCTTGGTTCCAACGTTTTTTTCTGCGGTAGCATAAGCCACTGCCCATTTTGATTTAGGAGCATTTGTGTTAAATATTTTATCTCCGTTTAATAAAAAGCTTCCATCTGGCTGTTCTTCACAAGTAGTTAATTGATGTACCGCATCTGAACCGCGTTCAGGTTCAGTAATTAAGATGCATCCTGGTGAATTTCCTGTTACAACATCTCTTAAAGCTTCCAATCTAACTGGTACGTTATCATGATGCGCTTCAAGTGGATTAATCGCTAATATAGTTGCTCCAAACATCATTAATACATGTGGATCAAAAAAACAAAGCCCTAACGCTCTCATTAACTCGGCAGTTAGTCCGTGAGGATTATAATTCAAATCAAGCATCTCAAACCTATGAGCTCGGGAAATATAACCTTCCTTACCAAAATCGGAAATCCAGTCATATATATCCTCATCAGGTCCATGAGTAATGTTTTTAGTCCGTTCATAATTTAAACAGAACTCTTCAACTTGTTTGAGAAAGCCCATCTCATCAGAAGATAACATGGGCTTTACACAGGTATTTAAGAAATTGTATCGATTCTCAAGGCTTAATTTCTCAAGAATCTCATCATTAATTGCTTGTGTTAAAAATTTTGCCATTTTCTTCATTTATTATGTTGTTTAAAGACAATTTAAGATAATGAAGAAAATAATTCAAATAATTAAAACTAAATTAACTTCAAGAAACACTACAAATTATAAAAAAAAAAAGAATTAGATAGTTTTACTTTTCTGTCCATTTATATTCTTTTGGTCCCGCAAAGATTAATATCAGTAGGGGCACGAGAATTACTAAACCTCCCAACCATGCCAAAAAAATTTCTAAGATTATTCCTATAATAAGAAACAATGGAATTCTTAGACTACCAATTTTAACAACATCATTCAAGAGAAAATCGTAGTCTTTTTCAGCCCATTTATTGGAAAATCGTGGCTTAACTAATGCAACTGCGAAAATAATTCCCAATATACCTCCTATAATGTACAACCAACCATAAATTGAATAATATGCAATATCAGCAGCAACATAACTGTATACACCCGCAGCCTGAGCTTGTGCAGCCACTGCAGCAAGAACAACCAAATAATATATTCCTACGAAAAAGAAAATAATACCAATAATAAGCTCAATAATCCATGCTATCTTTCCTAAAAACTCCGCAAAGTTCATAAGACCATCGTTGCCAGAACTTTTTTTTTGTTGAGATTTTTGTTGTGTACTCATATTTATCACTTTTAAAATAAATTTTATTTTTGAGTTTCTTTAAATTTTGATATTATATAATAATTTCTATTATATTGATAATAAATTTAATGAGGGAATAAATTATCAACTATAACGAATAAGAGAAATATATTGTGTATTATGTGAGTCAGAAGCCTTGGTTTAATGATAAAAACTCCTAAATTATTTTTATCCTCTTAATTCTCACTGTAAAAATGTGAAAAGAATTATTAAATGCGTGTGATTTTGCCATTTTTAATGATATATCTTTCTTTCATTAAATTTGGATTCTCACTGATTTTTTTAAAAAGATGATTTTCCATTTGCTTCGATGTCTCTAAGATTTTATGATATGGTGTCTCTCCAATTGCCATTTGAGCTAATTCAGTAATGTAATATGGTTCTATATTTTTCGATAATGCATATCTGGAAAGTCCAATAAGACACCCAGTACAAATAAAGGCAATAGAATCAGCACCTACATTTGTCGCTTCTTTTATTCTCATCTTTGCAATTTTTTTTCCTAATGCTCTATTAAATGTCGCAACTGGGGCTCCACAACATAAAGATTTTTCCTTATTATGTTTCATTTCAACAAACTCTGCTCCCATTATTTCAATAAGTTCTCTCGGACCCTCGTATACTTTATTATCTAACTTTCTCCAGGGACAAGGATCTTGAAAAGTTATTTTCTGATTTATCTTATGTTTAAAAACTAATTCACCTTTATGATATTTTTCAATCAGGTACTCAATAATATTTTGACATTGTATATTGAATCCTTCTACAATTGAGGGGTAAACACCTTTAATCATATGTTCACAGCCGGGACAGAAAGAAATAAGTTTTTCTACTTCTTGTTTTCTAAATTTATCTAAAAATTCCTTCCCCTTGAACTGTGCTTCAACCTCTCCAAAAAAATTATAAGTATAACCACTACAACAATATTTTATGCCTCCTACTAAGGGTAAATCCTCTAATAATTTAGTTTTAGCCAAATTTGGAAAAATGTATGGAATAGCACAGCCTAAATAAAATATCTCCTTACTTTTTGGAGGATTTATGTATTTTTTTAGATCTTTTCTTTTTGCTTCGGTATCAATTTCTAAACCAATTGTCATAAGATTATTGGACATATCCTCTGTAATCAGCGCTAAACTTGTAATGCCTCTTTCTTGGATGCGCCTCATCCGAATTTCCTTTCTAAGTGCCCATGGATTTGATTGTGTGGGACATATCACATTACAATATGAGCAACTTGCGCAATTTTGAATTATTTTTCTGGACTTTCTCGTTTCAATCATACGAGCTATTTCC
>JBHLNT010000139.1:0-11024 GCA_048941265.1 Promethearchaeota archaeon | reverse complement strand
CTACTTTTTTTAAAATATCCGAAAAATCTCGGCTATTATAAGTATTCCAGAATAATATTGTCTTGTCTTTTATATCACTTTTGTTTGTCCGAACGAATCCTAACAATGCTGCAAATGTTTTTCCCGTATAAGTTGGTTCAAGTTTAATATCCTCAGCTTCTTTAATTAGATTAATAGCATCAAGACCCTCTCGCGTAGGTAATCCATATTGACCTCCGAAATAATCTCCGTTAAAAAACAAATGCTCATATGTGGTTTCGGGTACTAAGTTATCATAATTAGCCATTAATTTATTAGTTTTTTTTGCCAATCTACGTATAATCTTTATGCTGCTATTAACAGGATCGGAAACTTGCACAGCATGAATACATGTTTTTAATTCCACTAATTTAATACCCAACGCTAAACCCGCTGCTGTACCCGCGGTCCCACTGGCTACAAAAATATAATCCGGCTCAGGCATTTCTCCATTATTCACTTGATTTCTTAATTCAAGCATTGCATTTACAAATCCTAAAATCCCTAAAGGTACACTAGCTCCGGGTACCATGTGATAAGTGTTATTATCTTTAGGAATTTCATTTTGAGAATAGACAATCTCATTTTTAAAATACAAGTCAAGGAGTAGATTATTTCTGACATAAGTAGTAACTGGTTGGTCAATCAGGACTGCAATAGGTTTCAATTTTAATTGATTGCAAAATATTGCATTCGCTACGCAATGATTAGAGCCTATATATCCTGCAGTCATTACTCTCTCGCATCCTTGGTTCAACACCTCTGCTAGCACAAATTCTAGCTTTCGGGGCTTATTTCCTCCATAAAGGGGGGAAGAGAGATCATCACATTTTACCCAAAGCGAGTTAATCCCTAATTCTTCTTCAAGTCTAGTTAATTTTTTGACAGGAGTTCTTAGAGGTGCCAGATTTATCCAAGGGATATTTCCCTCGAGATCTGGATACTCTTCAAATAAAAGTGGTCTTTTTCGGCTTTCAGGCATATATCAGTTCCACATTCTATTATTTTTTTCCCTTAATTTCCTACATATCTTTAATTTATATAAAATTAATTCTAAATTTAAGATTTTTACTATATCTAAGGTTATATAAAAAAACTCAGCTTTGATTGAAAAAGATTTTTTTTAAAAGTATCTCTTATAAAATTATTCTTAGATATTCTGAAGCGTCTTTGGCAACATCCTCAAATGATGGTTTCATAATCGTCTCAATAGATGCAAAACCAGTATAACCCGATTCTTTAAAAGTATTTAAAAAAGATCTAAAATCAAAATGCCCCGTGCCAGGCGCTCGTCTATTATCATCTGCCAAATGGAGATGAGCTACATGATGAATATTCTCTTTCATGTATTCCCAAATATATAATGGATCTTCCTCTAAATACGTGTGAAATGAATCAACTAGTAATTTTAAATGAGAAGATCCTATCTCTTCTAGTAATTCTACTGATTCTGAAATAGTATTGTAAGAATCTATTTCAAATTGATTAATAGGTTCAAATAGTAAGATAACATCATTAAGTTCAGCTAATCGGCAACACTCTTTTAGCGATGAGATGATGTTTAATTTTTCCTTTTTGGAACTGCTTTCGAAATTATATCGACCTCTAATTAGCCCGATTATTACCTTGGATTGAGTCTCACGAGCAAATTCGATATATTTATTAATCCTCCCGATTGCCTTTTTTCTCATGATCTCTTCATGATGACCTAAAGAATACCCAAATCTGATATACGTCCCACCCGTACCTAATGCAGGAATCTCTAATTCATAAGACTCCTTAATTTCATTAATTTTTTTTACATCTATTTTTTCCGGTTCTAATAAGCTTAGCTCAATACCGTCATAACTCAATGGCTTCAAAAATTCACATAAAGAGGAGAATTTTTTAAGTATTTGTTCCTGATTGCTTTTGGATTCCTTCAACCCAGAAACTATACTTAGTTTCATAATAATCTAAGTATTTTCCTTGTTTTAAAAAATTTAATATATTTTCAAAATAAGATATATGGTAAATATTTTCTCTCGGTCGAGAAGTTTATATAAATATTAAGTTATATATATAAATAAAAATGATTTATTTGCGGGGAAATAAGCCTCTGTAACTAACTTATGAGGCTTTTTAGCATGAAATCTTTTGAGATTTCCCTGTTTTTTTAAAAAAATGGAGTACTAAAAAGTTGAATGAAAAAAACAAACTACTATTTTCGATATTATTGATTATCATATTTACTTCATTTCTTATTCATATTCCAGTAGCTAACAACAATTATAATCTAAAAGATGATCAAATAAAAATAGATAATCAATCAAAAAAAGATCTAACTAAGGAAATATCCACTGATCGTGAGGGACCAAAAACAGCTGATATATCAGAAGAACATCAAAATCATAATTTTTCTTGTGAAGCTAATTTAAATGAAGAATGGAATCGAGAGTGGTTTTATGAAAATTATAATTCCACTTTAGGAGGGGCTTTAGCAAATAATATGTTGCAGTGGGATGTCTATGGTTATTATGTATTAGTGGAATTAAATATTACAGATCTGTCAAATCGGGATACGAAAATTAAATTAAATCCGAGTGATTTTAGTTGGATGTATCTACAGGTATATAATGGTACTCCCCAAGGATGGGTTAATGTTGCACCAGTGAAAGATACGGGAATTTTAGGAGAAGGAACTTGCTACCAATATCTTTATATAAACAAATCATTACCAGGCGCTTTTAAAATAGCATATAGTTATGATGGAAGAGATCTTATATATAATGCGACAATAAGATTTAGAAGAATATTACAACGTGATCTTATAACTTATTTTAAACCTACCAACGAGAATACTCAATCAGACGAGATTATATGGGAAATAAATTATTTCAGATTGAATTCCCTCTCTTGGTATATTTTAGGCTACTATAATGCAAGTGTTACAATAGAAGAGTTAGAAAATTTTACTATAAGAAGTGTCCAAGGTTATGATGGGCAGTATTGGGCACCTTTAAATTATACCAAAGATAACACTAATATTTTTATAAATGAATCATTTTGGGAGTATAAAATTGAACTTCAAACACCTAATCTCGTTTCTATCATATCCTATAATGATAACTTAACGTACGCAACAGGTTCCAATGAACTACAACTATATGTTAAGTGTAGAATGACTGGGAAATTGGATATTCGAATAAGGGATGTTGATGGTAATGTATCGAACAAGACATTGAATGTGATTAAAGATGAGATGGTATTCTTCAATTATATCATGGAAAAGAATGCTACAGGTGGAATTGGAATCCTTAATATCACATTGACGAATAATTCTCTTACTCAATTTGGTATAAGATCTCGGCAAATTTTATTTCATAAACGGGCAGTACTCGTGGGATTTTCTATGGATACATCGGCATTTTCTGAACTATTTGTACTTACTGGTTTTGTTGATATCGATCTTAACGAATGGTATTCAGCTCATCCAGATGGTTTATCACCAGGCGAAATTCTAAACAAATCAGTTATACCGGATGCAAGTGTAACTTATGAATTTGATGTGTATGGTGGAGAATTAGGTTATGGGCCTTTATATGTTGCAGATATTGGATCCTTTATACCTCTATACTATACTATGATAGATTTAACAGAGGTTTTAATAACGCCTGGAAGATATAATATTACTTTTAGGGCAGAAAAGCAAGGCTATACTTTATCGACAAATATAACTCAATTTAATTTATTTAAAAGAAATGTTTATTTTTATCCCCAAATCACACCACCGGATAAAGTTTTTACTATAGAAGAAACTTTTTCTATTACTATTAATTTTGTCGTAGCTATAAGTGAACCGCCTTACTATGAACTTTTTTTAAGACATCCAGTTTTTGTAAATGTCACATTTACAAATTTAGATACCGGGGAAATAGAAGTAGACATGCCTTGGCCAGGTCCAGATGGTAAACCTTTACCAGTTGTTCAATCACTCACGATTTCAGGTCCGATGAGTAATACAACTTTACCAGGTAATTATAATATTAACTTAACCATAGATTCTGAATATTATAATGGCAGTACTTCCTTCGATGTCGTAGTTGAGAAAAAACAACTTGATATAGGATTAGATTATAATGATGAAGTAGATGAGGATGAGAATTTCGATATCAGTTGGTCATTAGAAAATGGGAACTTTACAGGAAATCGCGAAAACATGACATTAGAAATCTTTAAAGATGGCCAACTATTCAGAACTGTAAATTTAACAGCAAATGATATATCTTCTGGTATAATTACGCTTAAGCTTGATGAAGGGGATCATATTGTGACTTATCGTTTAGTAAGTCCTTTCTATGAAGTGGAACGAATAATAACCATTAAAGCCGTAGGAGCGAAATCCGAAAAGAAAGAACTTTCATGGTTAGAAGAAAATTGGCCGTTACTGCTATTACTTATTCTTGCTATAGTCGCTATGAGTATTTTTGGGGTATATATGACCTTATCGAGAAGGCGAGTAAGGGCTCAAAGAGCATTAGATTCGGAACTCGTAGCACTTAAAACGAGGTTAGCAGCTACAGAAGAAAATATCTCCCTCATCCAAAAACAGATCTCTGAAATTGCTGGAATTTATTGGATACTAGTTATACACTCTGAACAGGGAACTACAATGGTAGAGGTTACAGATTTTAGATTTAATGAAGTGTTGGGGAATGAATTCAAAATTTTCGTTGAAGAGGGCATGATAAGGGATTCTGCTCTCATTGGCGGTTTCCTAACTGCAATAAGGAATTTTGCAAGAGAAACATCCGGAACTTCACACGAATATCAGCCCATATTCAATAGTCAGACAGATTATAGTACAGTTGTAAATGATAAAGAAGTCCATAGAAGAATTTTAGAGGGCACAAGTTATTTCATGGCATTTATTTCGGTAAGGGGAACTATGGAAATTTCCGAGGTATTAGAAGCAGTTAACTCTAAATTCAACGAGGAATATGGTGAAGCCGCTAAAGAGTTCTTAGGAAAAGTAACAGTATTTGATCCTTTTAAAAAAGATGTTGTGACTTATTTACATAGTGAAATTAGAGAATTACAGAAAAGACTCGAGGATGAAATTCTTTTACGTCAACACTATGAACGCCATTTAAAACAAGTTCAAGATAAAATTGGTATAAAGAAAAATAAATAAAATTTTTTTTTAACTTTCTAATTCTATTCATATTTTCATTTTCTTTGTTTGAAAGATTAAAAACTTTAACATTAATTTGAGATTTAATTAATTAATATCACAAAATTTTGGAAGTGAAATGTAAAATATGACTGATTGGAATTTGCCCCCAAAGGGCGGTCACATGGATTTACCTGATGGAATATATCTACAGACCATGAGCATAGATAAGATTAAAGAAAGAGTAAAAGAAAACGATGTTATAATCATTCCAGTAGGTTCAACGGAAAATCACGGTCCCGCGGCATGCATAGGTGAAGATACATTTCTTGTAACAAGAATGGCAGAATTAGTTGCGCAAAAAACTGGATGTACAGTAGCCCAACCTACTTGGTATGGTTCTCACCCATATCATCATGTAGGAATGCCAGGTACCATCATAGTCCCCGAAGAAACCTTTAAGAGCCTTTTACGCTCAGTAATGGCTGGTTGTTGGAATATGGGTTTTAGAAAAATGATTTTATTGAATGGACATGGACACGAATATGTAATTCCCTCTGCTATCCATGAGTTTGCAAAAAATTATCAATTGCCAATGGTTGTTTGCAATGTTAATTGGTATCATGCAATTCCAGAATATTGTAAGGATCAGGAGCATGGAGGACCCTTTGAGACTCCTTTTATTCACGCAGATGAGGCTGAGACTTCATTTTCATTGACTTTATTCCCAGAAATGATAAGAAAAATAGATGCCTGTGAAGATAATGAGGTAGTGGGATGGATGCCAGAGGGGCATGTCGATAAAGCAGGAAATGTATATCAAAAACCCATTCGATGGTATGGACAAGTTGGTTTCGGACCAATAGAAGTAGCGGCATATCCTGAAGGGCATGTTGGCTGTCCTAGCAAAGGTTCTTTTGAGAAAGGTAAACCTGGTATGGAGGCCTTTTTAGATTATCTTGAAAAATTAGTAAATGATATTTTAAAGACATTTCCACCAGGTAAATTACCTCCTATCGAAGGTATAACTCAGAGAGATCCTAAGGTAATTGAACCCTACATTAAAGGACCCCTAAATGGAGGCAAAAGTATTTACGAATTGAGATACCCTCCGTAAAATAATTTTAATTTTTTTCCTTTCTTATTATAAAATAGTGTATTAGTCAGGTTTAACAGTTTTATTAATCATGTTAAAGATTTGTCTAACTTCCACTTGATCTTCTGTTAGAAGCATGATTATATGTTCAAGTATCTTGATTGATACGATATAATAATTGGCAGAGTGGATAATATTAAAATCAGGATTGTGAATTCCGATTTCCTCAGTTATATCTTCAGCTAATTCGTAAAGTTGAGATATATTTAAAGAAATCGATGCTTTATTGAACTCATCATCATTTATATACGATTTTCTCACAACTCCGTTCTCTGAACTGATTATAATAAAATAGACGCTTGAGCCTAATTCTTGTATTAAATTATTTAAAATGGAATCAAGATCTATCGACATAGTCATAATCTTACAAAATTAGAAAAACGTTTATTATTTATAATTATAAATTTAAATTTATAAATAATTTTAGTTTAAACCTAATTATTTAAATCTAAATATCTTAACTATTTAAAAATTTATTCTATGGTTTTAAATTATGTACAGCTATGGGGTTAATTTGTTATTATGGACAAGTCGTATTACCGAAAAGGATTTGTATTTATTTAAGAAAGTAAAAGAACTCGGGTGTGATGTGGTTGAAATACCAATTTTTAATCCCGAAGAATTTCCTTCTGAATTAGTTAAAAATAAACTTGAGAAGTATGATTTAAAAGCATGTGTATGCTATGGATGTGAAATTGATTCTGATATCGCATCTTTAGATAGGAATATAAGAAAGAGAGGAATTGAGAGATTTAAACAAGCTATAGATCACGCTTACATTTTGGGAGCAAACAAAATTGGAGGTGTTGTATATAAAGCGGGAGGAATTTTTACAGGAATTTCTCCTACTGAAAAAGAATGGAACCATTCAGTTAATTCAATGAAAAAATTAGCTAAATATGCAAATCAATTTAATATTTCTATATGTGTGGAGCAAATTAATAGGTATGAGACATATTTCATTAATACAACTAAAGATGCCTTACAATACTGCTTAGATGTAGGAGAACCAAATATGCTTATTCTTCTTGACACTCATCACTTAATTTTAGAAGAGCTGAATTTATATGATGCGATTATAATGGCAGGGAAACGTTTGGGTCATTTTCATACTTCTGAAAATAATAGGGGGATTCCGGGAACAGGACAAGTCGATTGGTTAAATGTATATAGAGCCTTAAAAAAAATAGATTATAGTGGATGGTTAGTTATCGAATCTTTTTATATTGGTTTCGGGAATATTTGGAAACCACTAGCAGATTCACCTGAACAATTAATTACTCAAGGATTAAAGAATCTAAAGAATGTTGAAAACCAAATCTTAAAAGAACGTCAAAGTATTTAAATATAGTTTGAGAAAAAATGAAAGTTTAAAAAAAAAATATTGTTTACTTTTTAATCTTTAGTACTTAATAATGAACCCTTTAATTCTTCTGCCAAGTTACCCAACCTATTCGCAGTAGCAGTAATCTCTTCCATTGAAGCTGTCTGCTCCTCTGTAGAGGCACTTATCCCCTCCATCGAACCAGAGGTTATTTGAATTTTCCTAACGATATCATCTATTTTATTGCTTGTCTCAGCTACGGCTTTTTTTGATTCTTCTGCCAATTTTCTTACCTCATCAGCTACGACAGCAAATCCTCTTCCATATTCCCCCGCTCTCCCTGCTTCTATACTTGCATTTAGCGCTAAAAGGTTGGTTTGTTCAGAAACATTCCTAATCAGATGCATTATATTATTTAATTCATTAGTTGAAGAAGTAACTTCTTGAGCATTGGCAGATATTATTTGAGCAGTGCTGGCGATCTCTTCGGAAGAAGCATTGACCTCGCTAGCGCTTGCTGCTAATTCAGTTGCCATATTAGCTACATTTATACTCGCATTTGAAGCAGTTTCAATAACATTTGTCAATTTTTTTGTTTGATGTTCCATTTTTGTCTCAAGAAATGGAATAACTCCAAAAAACAACGCCACAACAGCAATAAACATAGCAAATTGCTCAGCAAACTTATCGGCTGAGTCAGAGTCCCATAGAGCCCATTTATCAAGCACATTGCCAAGGAGGTATAAAGTCCCCGCTATCAAAGTGAAAAGATAAATCGCATTAGTTGGTGTTCGCTTCTTATAATATAAAATACCTGCTAAAGGTATTGATACTATAAGGAATAGCATTCCAATAAAATTAAACACCCCATCAACAAAATCAGTCATTTATTCTCTCACCAACCCTCGTTGTTGTTTAATTGGATTTTTTCTTTCATTCAAAACTTTCGTATAGAACTCATGAAAAACCGCAGAAGCTAGGAAAATTCCTGCTAACATAAGGAAAAAATGTTCTAAGAAATTAAATACATCAGGAAGTGCCAATGCTTCCAAATTTGTGCATAAGAAATTTAAGTAAAAACAGAAATAACCTGGTAACCATTTTAAAATGTCTCTTCTCGCTTTAACAACAAAATAAGAAAATGTCATAGGAAAAATTGCTATTATTAAGATTATCATTTCGCCAACTTCTAATTCCGGCATTAATTGTCACCTTTCTTGTGTTATGATATAAATGTGTTTTATAGTTAATACTAAAATTCTTACTTAAGCTTTCCTTGATAAGTTATTGTATGTTTTATAGGCACGTATAACATTCTATTTAATATAAATTATAATTCAATGTAAAAGATTTGTATAAAGAGAGATATGTTTCAGATTTTTTATAATTCTATGGAAAATATATGATTTTTTACAAATTCTTCTACATAAATGTGTATAAATTATTTTTGGTATTGAAGCAATAGGAATAAAAGCTAAGATTAACAACAAATTATTCACTTTTCATACGTTGAAAAGATAAAAAACGGGCCTGGCAGGATTCGAACCTGCGACATCCCAGTCCGAAGCCGGGTACCCTATCCAGACTAGATTACAGGCCCTAATTTAATAACCCTATAATCTGGAAGGATAATATTAAGAAAATTAGTTTTATTATAATATTTTTATCTAGTATTTCTAAAAAACATTTTTATAAACCATTAAAGAACTTTAAAAAGATAATTTTCCTCAAGCACATATCAATTTTAAGAACGAAGAATATTTTTCTTGCCTTTCGAGATTACATTCATATAATCTATTAAAAGTCTCAGAAAATTTTTAACTTTAAACGCATGAGAAAGATTTCCATTCACTTTCATCCATCCTTTCATATATGCTTCAGTTCCCGAAATATCCCCCTTAAATATTTTTAATATCAAATCCCGGGTGAAAAAAATTCGGATTGAAGTATCATTCTTAAATCCTTTTTTGTATGTGATTTTTCCTTTAGAAACACCTATCCAAAAATTAAATCTTAAATCAGTAATATGGAATTGATATATTGCATCAATATCAATAATTTCTTCCAATAACTCATCAGTAGTTTGAATTAATTCAATTCCAAAATGAATAAACTTATCAAGGATTCCCACTACGTCTTGATCGCTTTCGTTTAATTTATTTATGATTGTGTCAATGGAATATGTACTTAACACTGCAAGTTCTCTGTTTACTGATTCAATATTAGATAAATAAGGTTTCTCTATAAACAAATTGTACTTTTTAAAATATTTATAGTTTTCTATTATAAGTATGTTAAAATGGATTTATGGGGTTAATAAATTGTTAACTAATTGACTCTAAAAATTTTTAAGTTTTTGGAAGTTTTTAACAAGTTTTTTAATCTTTTAGGTTCTTTTCAGTTGTTGCATTAAGATACTCAATAAATAATCTAAATATCCTGATAAATAATAATCCATGGTCAAGAGTCCCATATGCTTTAATCTTTCCTTTCATATAATCATCCATTGCCTTTAATTCACCTTTAAGCATTCTTATCACTTGATCTAATGAAATTTCAGCTTGTAGAGTTGCTCTCTCATTGAATCCTCTTTTATAAATTACCTTCCCATTATCAACCGTCAAACAGAAGGTAAATCGAATATCGGTTATACTCATCTGATAGATAATATCCTTATTTATTAGTTCTACTTGAAATTCTTCAGCACTATTTACCAATTTTACTACAAATTTTATAAATCTGTCTATTATATCAGCTGTATTCTGTTTAGGATCAGTTAGTTGTTCTACGATTGAATCAAAAATCTTATTTTTGGACAATTTCTTTACGTCTTTTAAAAGATTAATTTAAAGTATGTATCAAATAAATATGTCATTATAAATTAAAACTAAAAAAGAATTAAACTTTTACTTTAAAACTTGCTTAAATTTTCGAGTTAGAATAAAATTTTTAAGTTTTTAATTACTCCTTTTGTTACATAATTTTTTGATCTTTCACTTTTCCGCCCACATAGTGTAGCTCGGTCTAGCATTCGGGACTGTCACTCCTGTTTGATCTGGTAAACCAATCGAGGAGAACGACGCGGGTTCAAAGTCAAGCTGTGTGCACTCCACACATGATGAAAATCCCGCTGTGGGCGCCATTATATTATTAAAAAAAAAAATTTTTATTATTCTTCTGTTTGTAAATTTCTTAGCAGTATTAGACTACTAACTAAAAATACGGTGAATCCCAATGAAATTATGTAAAACGCAAGAGTTAAGTCATTACTCGCTAAATAAGCAGCAAGTATAGGAGTAATTAGGAAGGTTAAACCTATCGAACTTTCTAAGATGTTTGAATATTTTGAAGCTTGATATTTAACATTCTGCATC
>JBHLNT010000351.1:0-2762 GCA_048941265.1 Promethearchaeota archaeon | reverse complement strand
GCTCCATTGTTTGGGAAATTTTTCTTCTAAATAATAAAATAAAGTCTAACTCATCCTCTTTTATAACCTCCTTTAAAATGCATATTAATGTGTCATTTATAGGCAGTGGAGTACCGCCAGCTTTATTAATTACATTTACTACTTTTTTATATTTCTCTTCTGACATTTTTTTCAAAATTTATTATATGATATTATACTAATATCTTCTTTATATGACTTATATTTTCATAATAAAATATAAACTCTAAAAAATTATGAAAAAAGAAAGAAAAATTATTTTTACAATTAAATTTTAGATATAATCACTGAGAATTTATTAAAGAAACAGAATCCTTTATTTTTTTTTCAGCTTCACTAACGATAGATTCGATAATATCCTTTACTCTTTCAATACTATTTATAATTCCAATAGATTGACCTAAAAGGACAGCACCATCTTTTACGTTTCCATCATATATCATTTCATAATACTTGCCATCCTCTATCATTTTTCCGAGAGTCATTCCTTCTTCTTCTGCCATTTTTTCTTCTTTACTTGCCACAAGACCGTGATGCTCGGAATAGTTATTCTTCCAGAGTCTGATGGGACCTAAGAAGCCTGTGACTAAGACGGTATCCTGGGCTTTTGCTGGGGGTACGATATTCTTGTAAGCTTCGTGAAATTCACTTTCGTTTGAAGCGATAAACCTTGATCCCATAGCAATTGCTCCTGCTCCCATGGTTAAAGCAGCTGCTAAACCATATCCCGTAGCAAACCCTCCACATGCCACAATAGGCACTTCTGGATATTTTTGCTTAACTTGTTGTAATAACACTAATGTACTAACTTTTTCGTAAGATTGATGTCCGCCTCCTTCACCTCCAGTAATCACCATCCCATCAACATTAGAAGTAACGCATTTATCAGCGAGCCATAAGGCGGGTGCTACGTGAAAGTGCTTTATGTTTGAACCGCTTTCTTTCAATGCCGCCCATGAATTGGTTTTAATCATTTTCGACGATCCTGCGCTCGTTAAAGCATATAAACATTGTTCTCTTATTCTCTGATTTTTTAATATAAATCGCGGGATTTTTTGACAGAGTATTTTAGAGTCAACTTGCATTCTTCCCGTTCGAATATTAAAACCAAACGGTTTGTCAGTGTGTTCCACTACATATTCCATATCGCTTTTCATTTCGTCTAAACTACTCTTGCCATACATGTTTGTATGACTTATCACACCAAGCCCACCTGCCTCAGAAACGGCAACAGTTAGTTCTTTAGTGTAAAATGGTCCCATTGGTGCTGCAATTATTGGATGTTTAATCCCAAACATTTTGGTAATTTCAGTTCTGATAACCATAATGAATCATTTTTGAATTTAATTATATATGTTAATTTATCTTTAATTTAGAAAAATTATTAAATTATAAAAACTTTAAGTTCAATCTTAATTGCTGAAACTAACTCACGCATTTACTTTAAAGTCATTTTAAATTATTTTGGTAGTTTCGAGGATTACCACTGAAGAATTAAGCCTAAATTATGTAATTAAATAAAAACTTAATAGAATTTATACTTATTATCTTATATTGGCAATTTAACTATTCGATCGTGTAAAAATTCTCCTGAATAACCTCTCTATATTGCTATATAAATAGCGCTTTATAGATTTTAATTCTTATTAAATTTGTTAGAAATTTATATTGTTAAAGATTATATTAAATCTTTAATTAATAATCTCATTAAAATTGAATTTAAAGAAGGTTTAATTTAAATTAAAAGGTTGAAAAGAAATGAATGATATTAAAAATGTTGTAGTAGTTGGTGCCGGTCAAATGGGCAATGGAATTGGTCAAGTATCGCTAATGCTTGGCTTGAATGTCACATTAGTCGATATTAAGGACGAATTTGTTGATCGGGGCTATGCTAAAATAGAAGAAGGGCTTTCAAAGCTTGAAGCTAAAGGTGCTTTAGGCGAGGGCAATACAGCAGCTAATATTATGGAAAAATGTAAAAAATCATTAGACTTAGCATCTGCTGTAAAAGATGCGGATCTAATTATTGAAGCTGTTGTTGAAAACATGGATATAAAAAAACAAGTTTTCAAGATTTGTGATGAAAATGCTCCTGTTCATTGTATAATTGCTTCAAATACTTCTACAATGTCTATAACAGAAATGGCTACAGCAACTAATAGAGAGGAAAAATGCATTGGAATGCACTTCTTTAATCCGGTCCCATTGATGAGATTAATAGAAGTAATCTACGGTGAAAAAAGCTCTGATGAAAGTGTGAATACAGGTATAGCATTAGCAGAAAAATTGCCATGCCTAAGAGGTGATAGGTACATTGCCAAAGTTTTAAAAGATCGCCCAGGATTTATTTGTAATAGAGTTACAGCGCCTGTCCAAATTTATCATAATTATGTATTTGATCAGTGCGCTGAAAAAGAAATTTCATGGAAAGCTCTTGATAACGATACTAGAGGACCTATGCCAACATGCGTTTTAGCAGATTATGTAGGAATTGATACTATATATCATGGTTTGGTGTATTATTCAAAAACGCTTTCACCTGATTTTGCTCCTGGAAAGATCATAACTCAGTTATTTAATGAAGGAAAATTGGGAGCAAAAACTGGACAAGGATTTCACGATTGGTCTAAAGGGAGACCAACGCCAGATAAAAGTGCTGGTAAAGCAAGAATGTATAAACTTAAATATCCAATAGCTATAATGATAAATGAAGGTTGTCGAGTTTTAGAAGAAGGAATAACTAA